>BJHB01000026.1:0-16153 GCA_014191415.1 Chloroflexota bacterium | reverse complement strand
ACTGTGGGGGTTGGGCGCGGGGTCCGGATGACGGTTGGTGTGGACGCCGGGGCGGTTGGGGAAGGGCTCCCTGCACTGACCGTTGGTGTTTCGGAAGTTGTTGGTGGGGGAGTGCCCGCTGGATCCTCGAAACCGGTGATTGTCTTGAGTTCCTTGTCCACATCCTCGGACGTGATCGTGATGTTGCGTCGAGATGCTTCGGCCCGAAGGATTGGCCGGTCGATGAACTCGTCGGTCAAGGAGGTGCTTAGGGAGTTCAGTTCGCCTTGAAGCTGGGACGCACGTTGACGCCACATCTCCTGCATGCTGTACGCCTGCGATGCCGCACTGTCGCCCGGCACGGGTGTTGGCATGGTTGCGCTGCCACCGTTCGCTTCCGCCTGTCGAAGGTTTGCCAGTAGGATGTTTTGCCGGTAACTGAACCAGGCGCGGTACTCGTCCAGCGTGATGGTCTTGCCATCGACCTTGAGGCTTGCCTGTTGTCCGTACAGAACCTGGTCCCAGAGGACGGCGCCGCCAACGGTTGCCACGGAAACGACGGCGATCACACCCAGAACGACGGCCGCAATCCGAGATTGGACCTGTTCGCGCACCGCCGCCGGAGCACGCTCAAGGTCCTGTGGTGAGAACCAGTTCAGGAGACGGGCGCCAAATCCCTTGGAAGGGCCCGGAGGCGCGGACCGTCTGGGCGAAGGTACCGAAATGCCGGTTGCCTTTGGGGCAACTGATCTTGTGGCTGGCTTCTTCCTCGGTATGGATGTGGGTGTCGGTTCGGCTGGACCATCGGTCATGGTGTTCAACAGTTCATCGGTGCTTCACGAATGGCAACGCACAGGTGAACGCGATGGATGCGCCCGAACGTCCTGCTGGTGTCGCGGGATGGGGAACCAGAGCCGTGATCGCCGGTGACACGTCGTATCACCGGCGAAAGATTGGCTTGGATTACGCGCTTCGTTCGCTGTTGCGCAGATGCACTCCGGTATAGGGAAGCAGTGCGAGGAAACGGGCGCGCTTGAGGGCGGTGGAAAGGCGTCGCTGGTGTTTGGCGCACACGCCTGTCTTGCGGCGGGGTTCAATCTTTGCGCGGTCCGAGAGGAAGCGGCGCAGCCGCGAAGCGTCCTTGTAGTCGATCACTCGCGACTTGTCTACACAGAATGCGCAGACCTTGCGTCGCGACCGGAAGTCACGTCCGCCTCCGCGTCCTTCACCACGACCCTCGCCTCCGCGTCCTTCACCACGACCCTCGCCCCGACCTTCACGCCGGAACGTGCGCTCAGGACGGCCCGAAGAGGACCCGGTAGTGACGGCTGTGGAACTTTCAGTGGCTGCCGGTGCGCTCTCAACAGCTTCGGCAGGATGTTCAAATGTCTCGGCCACTATGGCTCTCCAATATCAATGTTCGTGTGTCATGCCGCAATCCCCTTCTGGGTTCGGCACGGCAATGTCCCCATGTTCTCAAAAGGGGGCGTCGTCAAGGTCCAGATGCTGATCCGGATCGTCGACGGGTCCGCGGGCTGGTGAGGGCACTACGCGCAGTCTCGCACCGCCGTCGCCACTGCGCGTCGGTTCCGACGGCCGGGCTGACCGAGGTGCTGCGGCTGGACGACGGGAACCGCGGTCCTCAACATCGCCATCGAAGTCGTCGCCACGACCCTGGGTGCCAGAACCACCGTCACTGCGCGGTTCAAGGATGTTCATCTCATCGGCAATGACTTCGGTCCTGTACATCTTCTTGCCGGTTTCGCGGTCGTCCCAGGAACGAGTCTCGAGCCGTCCTTCGATGTACACAAGGCGTCCCTTCGTCAGGAACTCCTTGCACGTTTCGGCAAGCCGGCGCCAAGCGACGATGTTGTGCCACTCAGTGACTTCGCGTCGCTCGTTGGTTGACTGGTCAAGCCACGAACGACTGGTCGCCACCGAAAAATTGGCAACGGCTTCGCCGCCTGGAGTGAACTTCATTTCCGGGTCGCGTCCGACACGACCGATAATCATGACCTTGTTCAACGAACGGGCCATTGCACCCTCCCGCACATGTTCACGGTGACCCTTCACCGTCGATGCACGCACTCAATTCAGAAACCCGACCACATCTCACCCGAAAGATTGATGCTAGGGAGCAACCAGGAACGGAATTCACCGTCCGCTGACCACTTGACCGGGGAACCTGCCGATCGTGCGTGCCGACATCGGTCAGGCGTCACCCAGACGAACGACGAGGTGACGGAGCAACCCGTCGGTAATACGCCAGTTGTTCTCGATCAGCTTTATGGCGGGCGCGTCTGCGACGAAGTGGCAGATCACGTAATGCCCGTCCCGTGAGTGTTTGATCGGGTAGAACATGCGTCGACGTCCCCAAGTATCCACCCGGGAGACCTCGCCACCGCGCACCGCGATCTGGTTGAGCACACGTTCCTGAACGGTCCCCAACTCTTCCTCAGTCACGTTCGGATTGAGGATCAGTATTGCCTCGTACTGGCGTTTCGCCAAAGTCCTGACTCCTTCCCATGGGCATGCCTTGACACATTCGTTCAAGGCAGGAAGCTCGTGACCGGTGTCGGTTGCCCAATTGGGCGGTGCCGCGCCCGACACCTAGGCCGGGCAAAATCGATCACGGATCGGCACGCCATGCGCGACGATGGCTCAGTATAGCAGTTAGACCGTATGTTCTACCGCGGTCCATCGCCTGCGTTGTCCGGGGTTGGCAACTCGATCCACGACTAGAAAATCTCGAGGTACCGGTCTATTTCCCATGAACTGATCCGGGTCCGGTATTCATCCCACTCTTGCCTCTTGGCTTCAACAAACCGTTCGAAGACGTGTGGTCCGAGGGTTTCCCGGACAAGCTCATCGCGTTCGAGTTCGTCAAGTGCCTCGCGGAGATTGCCCGGGAGCGTCTGGACATGGTGCCGTGCGAGCATCTGAGCATCGAACTCGTACAGGTTCTCCTCGACTGGCGGGGGCACAGGCATCTGCGTGCGGACCCCCTCGAGGCCTGCCCGCAGCATGACCGCGAACGCCAGGTACGGGTTGCAACTGGGGTCCGGGCAACGAAGCTCGATCCGCGCACTCTGGGGCTTGCCCGCCGAGATCTTCGGGATGCGGATCAGCGCCGATCGGTTTACACGTGCCCAACTTATGTGAACCGGTGCCTCATACCCGGGGACGAGACGCTTGTAGGAGTTCACGAGGGGCGACAGGATGGCCGACATCCCTCTGGCGTGATGCAGGACACCGGCCGTGAAGTGTTTCGCCAATGGTGAGAGACCGTATTCGTCTGAGGCATCTGCAAACAGGTTCTTGCCCGTTGTCAGATCCGCGAGGCTCATGTGCGTGTGCATGCCTGATCCGTTCATGCCGTAGAAGGGTTTCGGCATGAAGGTGGCATGCAGCCCGAAGCGTCGTGCGACGGCTTTGAGTGCATACCGGAATGTCACGGCATTGTCGGCGGTGCGAAGCGCGTCGTCGTACTGGAAGTCGATCTCATGCTGTCCGGTTGCGACTTCATGGTGGCTGGTCTCGACGGTGATCCCAAGCGCCTCGAGGGCGTTCACCATCTCCTTGCGGACCTGGCTGGCGAGGTCGGTGGAAAGGTCGAAGTACCCACCTTCGTCGTGGGGCGTCAGGCTGACCGTGCCGTCGGTGTTGAGGCGGAGGAGGAAGAACTCCAGTTCCGGCCCCGTGTTGAACCGGAAACCGAGACGCTCTGCTTCACGGACTGCCCGGCGCAGGACATGCCTCGGGTCACCCGGAAATGGTTCACCTTCCGGGGTATAGACATCGCAGATCACCTTGCCGGTCGTGTCTGCACCCCGTTCCCACGGGATCAGCGCAAACGTGGTGAGATCCGGGTCGAGGTACATGTCACTTTCGGCCACCCGGGCGAAACCCTCGATGGATGACCCATCAAACCACTTCCCGTGGTCGATGGCATCCTCGAACTGGTGGGCAGGGATGGTGACGCTCTTCACGAGACCGACCACATCGGTGAACTGAAGGTTGATAAACCGGACGTGTTCGTCGCGGACCCGTTGCAGGATGCGCTCCCTCAGGGCGGCGCGGTCGGCGGTGGTTTCGGATGTCATCACTATCGATCTCCGTCAAGTGTGGAACGATTACAGCGGGATGAGCAGGCGACGTGCCTTGAGCGCAACCTGAAGCGCCAGGCGGGTCTCCGGATCCTCGAGATCGATCGCGCCGACCTCCTGGATCCGCCCGATCCGGTAAAGCAATGAGTTCCGGTGAAGTTGCAGGCGCACGGCCGTCTGGCTCAGATTGCCATGACACGCAAAGAATGCCTCAAGTGTCGCGACAAGGTTCTGGCTTGTCCGTCGGTCGTATTTGATCAGTGCCCCGAGGGACTGGTCACAGAATTGACGCAGTTCTGGCGCGTCCCGCAACGCATAGAGGACCCGATCCAGTCGCAAGTCCGCATACGGGGTAAGGTGCCCCGCCCCGTGTACGCGTCTGCCAATCCGCCATGCCTCGCGCGCTTCACGGATTGCATCTGGCAGGCGGCCGAGCGGCGAATGGGGTTGACTGAGCCCCGCGCCGGTGGTGGTCTGTCCAAGACGAGTCGCGGCGGTCTCGTGGATCACCTTCGCGATGGTTCGCAATGACGTATCGATGGTGCTTGCGTCGTGCGCGACCCCGCCGACCCCGGTTGTGCCCGCGGCCACCTCGCAGATGACGATGACTTCGGTCGTTCCGGTGCGGCACAGGGCCGGAATTCCTCGGTCCCGGAGCATCCGGTGCAGGGAGGCGGTCAGGTTTGTCGCCTCTGCGGGCGCGACATCGGTGTCGAACCCGATCACGACCACTCCGAACGACCCGGTCGGAGACAAACCTGCGCGCATCGCTGGTCGTGCGGTCAACTCGGGGTCGCCCGCCGCCCGCAATAGATCGTCCACCAGATCGCCTTGCGCGCGCTGTTCGGCGGCCAGGACGGCGTCTTCCTTTGAAAGTTCAAGGGCGCAAATCGCCGCCGTCCGGCTGACTGCAAGCAGGTCGAAGTCGCCGAGACGGGATGTATGCCCGCAGAAACTGACGTAACCGCGTAGCCGCTCGCCAGTGAACACCGGGGCAACCACTCGGTGCTTTGACCACCGTGATGCCGTGATGGGCGTGGACGGCGGGGTGGTGCTGTTGACGGTCTGGGTGCGCAACCACGCTACCAAGTGTCCGCGTTCTTCCACCGAAGTAAGGGTGGCTGGCAGGTCTGATGCCACCTCTCCGGGAGGCACGCCGGTTCCGCGAACGGTGAATGTCTCGTCTTCAAGGACCGCGAAGTGCCCGGTTGCTGATGCCGCCTTGGACAGGATTGCCGCGACGCCCTGTCCTTCGACCGCAAGCGCCGCGAGTTCCCGGTACAAGGCGCTGGCGCGGGTCTGCATCTCGCTGCGACGGTCTAGCACGAGGGAGATGAGTGACCGGTCGGCATCTACGAACGAGAACCCTTCAGGCGTCTCGATAAGCGGCAGGCCAAGCCGGTCCGAGGTTACGATCGCGTCTGCCGGAGCCGGCGCGGGGATCACCAGGCCAACTGCCCCGGCGGTAGCGAGACCTTCCAGGATGCGAGGGATCGTCAGCGCGCGGTCCGCTTGGTAGAGGCTTTCCAACGTGGCACCGGGCGCGAGAACCAGTTCGCCACCACCACGTGGTTCGAATGCTGGTGGGCGTCCCCGCAGAGTTGTCGCCCAATTCACGCGGCGGTTTGCGCCATCCGCACCGGCGACGATCCGGGCACCGCTCAGCACAACCCGCACGGCCACCGCCACGGTCACCGTGTCCCCGGCCACTCCCTGACTGCTCCCTGCCGGTTCGATCTCAGCATGCGGAACCCCACGGGCCCGCGGCGCACGTGACGTTGCGACCACTTCACGCCGGGAATCGTCGTCCCCTGCCGGTCCGGCCGCCCGTGATCGGACTGGGCGGTTCAGGTCAGTTGTCCCGACCATCGTCATCCTTGTCCTTGTTCAGCGGTTCCTCGGTGTGCATCGGGTCGGGCACTCGGTTGACCGCGGTGGCGTCAAGCGTCGAACGGACAGACTGCCAGGACGCCAGACGCTTGGTGCGCTGCTCCTGGGCGACCGACTCATCCGCGGGGCGGTACGTTGCGAGGAATTCGCGCGACCAACTACCGTACTGCCCGGCGATGATCGCTGCACGCATCCGGGTTCCCAGACGTGCCATGTACCGCAGGTTGTGGATTGTTGCAAGCCGGTAGCCAAGCAGTTCCTCAGCCTTGAAGAGGTGGTGCAGGTAGGCCGTGCTGAAGTGCTGGCAGGTGTAGCAGTCGCATCCGTCCTCTAGGGGCGTGTCGGAATCCTTCAGGCCCCCACGTGTCAGGGTGACCCGTCCAGCGTCTGTCAGGATGGTGCCGTTGCGGGCAATCCGCGTGGGCAGGACGCAGTCGAACAGGTCGACTCCGCCGGCAACGCCGTTCACCAGATCCTCGGGTGAACCGACCCCCATTAGATAGCGGGGCCTGTCGGCTGGAAGGCGCGGTGCCACGAGGGCGGTGATCCGGTGGGCGTCTGCCTTGGTCTCGCCAACACTCACGCCACCGATGGCGTAGCCGGGTGCGTCGTACTTGCGGATTGTCTCGGCACTCTCGACTCGCAGGTCGTCGTAGATGCCCCCCTGCACGATAGGGAAGAGGGCCTGGTCGGGCCGAGTGTGCGCATCGAGGCACCGTTCGAGCCACCGGTGCGTGCGTTCCATCGCGTCTTTGGTCGTCTCGTGGGTGGCAGGCAACTCGACACAGTGGTCGAATGCCATTGCGATGTCGGCGCCGAGTGCTTCCTGTACGCGGGTCGCGATTTCCGGTGTCAGGCGTTGGGTGCTGCCGTCGATGTGCGACCGGAAGGTCACTCCATCTTCGGTTATCTGCCGCAGGTGGGCGAGGGAGAAGACCTGGAACCCGCCGGAGTCGGTCAGGATTGGCCCCTTCCATTTCATGAAGCCGTGCAGTCCGCCGAGCCGGGCGATCCGTTCGTGGCCGGGGCGGAGGAAGAGGTGGTAGGTGTTTGAGAGGATGATCTGGGCGCCGAGTGCCGTCAGGTCGTCCGGCGTCAGGGATTTCACCGTTGCCTGCGTCCCGACCGGCATGAACGTCGGGGTCAGGATGGTGCCGTGGGGTGTCTCGAACCGCCCGGCACGCGCACCCGTTTCGGGGTCCGTAGCTTCCACGGTGAACCGGAATGAGGCAGTCATCGGCGGTGGAGGGTCTCCTGGGTGGCAAAAAGGGGTGGACGGGTCGTTGGCGCGCCGTACACACGACCGCCCGGCCACCGTTTGTATCCGATTAGGATACGCCAGTGATGGTCACGGGATCGGTTTGGTCTCCAGCTCATGGGTGCGACGGGACAGGTCACCTAGAATTCGGGCGTGCCCCGCTTTGATGATGCAACCGTCTCCAGCGGACCCGACACCGGATCAGATCGGTCGGTGAACGGGCCGACCGGTCGTGGAACCGCGAATCGGCGGCGTTCCGGGCAAGTTGCTGTCGAGACGACCCAAGGTGGGTCCGGTCTCCGGGCCGAGGTTGTCACCGAGGTGCACCGTGTGATTCTTGGGTGGTACCGGCGCCAGGGCCGGGATCTCCCTTGGCGCCACACGCGTGATCCGTACGCAATCCTCGTGGCCGAAACCATGTTGCAGCAGACGCAGGTCGACCGGGTACGGCCGAAATGGCACGCCTTTCTTGCCTTGTTCCCCACGCTTGCAGACCTCGCCGCTGCTCCCCGTGCCGAGGTGATCCGCGCATGGGCTGGTCTTGGGTACAACCGTCGTGCCGTCGGCCTCCACGAGATTGCGCGGACGGTTACCGAGCGGGGCGATGCCACCTTGCCATCCACGATCGAAGGCCTCCGTGCCCTCAAGGGGATTGGCCCATATACCGCCGGGGCAATCGCCTGCTTTGCATTCGGGCTACCTGAACCGATTCTGGACACGAATGTACGACGTGTTCTTGACCGAATCTTTCAAGTTTCCATCCCATTTGGAGTGAACGCCGACCGTCACGGGTGGGCAATCGCCCGCAGTGTCCTTCCAGTGGCAGGGGACGTCTACGACTGGAACCAGGCCCTGATGGACCTCGGCGCCACCGTGTGCGTGGCGCGGGCACCACGGTGTGGGCAGTGTCCGGTCGCGGCGCATTGCGTTGCTTTCATGTCCCAACCGCCGGTCCCGATGCTTCCGGGGTTCGGGGATGATCTTGTGCCACTTTCCATCGGGGCAGCAGTCAAGGCACCGGCGGCACTGGTTGCCGAAACCCGCGAAGCGTATCGACCGGCCCCGGTGAAGCGTTCCCCCGAACGCTTCGAAGGGTCGCGCCGGTGGTTCCGGGGTCGTGCGGTGGCGGCGTTACGTGCGTTACCCACTGGCGGGTCGATCGCCGTGGATTCGCTCGGGCCGTTGGTTGACCCTGCATATGAGGCGTCGTCTCGGCGCGCGTGGTTGCTTGATTTGTTGGGTGATCTGACGCGTGACGGCTTGGTCGTGGTGGAGGGAGACGGTGAGGCGTCGGTGGCTAGGTTGGCGTGAGTGGTTTCCGGTTGGGGGTTGAACGTGGTCTGGTGTGCTTTCGGAAATGGTTGGCCCTGACGGTCCTCACCTGAAGTCATGACTGCGCACGCCGACTAGTTCACCCGTGTGAGACCGGGTGGTGCCGGTCGGTGTTTCGGGATGCAACGGCCATGCCTTGCGCACCATGATGTGGACCGTGCCGTCGTTCAGTTGCAGGGGGCCTTCCAGGACAAGCAACCCCTCCCCGCGCAACACCCGCCGCAGGCGTTCGTACACGGGTGGTTGCACGATGGCGTTGAACAGGCCGGTCTCGTCCTCAACCGTCAGGAAGAGGACCCCGCCCGCCGTCTCCGGCCGCTGCCGGCAGATGACCAGCCCGCCCGCCCGCACCAGTCGTCCGTGACGTTGCTTTCCGAGCGAATCGGCGGTGAATGCCCGTTGCGCCACGAGGGATGGGCGCAGGTACGCGATGGCATGTCGGCCGGGGGCGTAGCCGAGGGTGCGGTATTCCGCCTGTACTTCCTCCCAGTCGGTCATTGGCGCAAGGGCCGGACGGGTGACCAGTTGGTCAGCCAGTCCTGGCAGGTGCCCTTGCCCGAACCCGGCCAGTTCACCTGTCAGCCAAGCCGTGGCACGCCGGTCGGTACTGGATCCAGTGGTGGTGTCACCGGTTGGCAGGCCAATGAGTGCGCCCACTTCGGCAAGGCATTCCAGTCGTTCACGGTCGAACCGGGTCCGTGCCACAAGGTCTGCAATCGAGGTGAATGGTCCGGTGGCACGGGCCTCCTCAAAGGCTTCGCGGGCCGCCGGTCCGAGCCCGTGCACCTCCTGCAATCCCAGCCGGATCGCAATGTGATGCATTGCGCCGACTGGCTCCCCGTTTGCGACCGGTTCGGAGAGGATTGGTTCCAGAGTCGACGGCCAGGCACTGTGGTTCACGTGCACTGGCAACACGCGCACGCCGTGGCGGTGGGCATCCCATAACAGGGTGTGCGGCGCGTAAAAACCCATCGGCTGGCAGTTCAGAAGGGCCGTGTAGTAGGCCTCCGGGTAGCGCAGTCGAGGGGTTGCGGAAATCAGCGCGAGGTGTGCGAAGGGGTATGCATGTGCCCGCGGGAACCCGTATCCGGCAAATCCCACCACCATTGCCCGGATCGATTCGGCCGTCTCGTTGTCGTAGCCCCGGTCAATCATCCGGGTGACCATCTCCTCGCACACCGCTTCCATCTGCTCGGTGGATCGCTTGTGGCTCATTGCGCGGCGCAACTGGTCGGCCTCGCCCGGCGTGTATCCGGCGGCGATCACCGCCACCTGGATGCACTGTTCCTGCCAGAGAAGCACGCCATACGTCTCGCGCAGGGCGGGAATCAGTTCGCGCGCCGGATAGGTCACCGGTTCGCGTCCCCACCGGCGACGCACGATATGTTCGCCTGCCCGGGCCGCTCCCGGTCCCGGACGGATCGCCCCGACCGAGATGGCGACGTCGGCGAGGTTCCGCGGTCGCCACCGGGGCAGGAAGGATTGCTGTGCCCGTGATTCCACCTGGAAGAGACCAACGGTGTCTGCCTCGCACAACTGGTCGTAGACCCGTGGGTCGTAGCGGAATCCGTGCAGTTCCAGGCGTTCGCCCGTCAGCGATGCCACGTGGTCGAAGCACCGCCCGATCGCCGAAAGCATCCCCAGTGACAGGAGGTCCATCTTGATCAGGTGGACGTCGAATACCTCGGCCAGGATGGTCAGGTCGTCCTTGTCCCATGGCAGGACGGTCCGCCCGGTCATTCGCGCGGGCACGATCGGGGTGACCATTGCCAGCGGTTCGGCCGAGATCACCATGCCTCCGACATGGATCGAATGGTGGCGGGGGCTGTCGACCAGTTGGCGCGAGAGGTCCACCAGGATCTCCGCCAGTCGTCCGTGCACATCCTCGCGGGCCAGTCGCCCGAGGGGATCATCGTCGTGCCGGTCGAGTGCGTCGGCCAGTCGTTGTGCGCGCGTGGCCGACAACCCAAGCACCTTTGCGACATCGCGTACTGCACTGCGGGCCCGGTAGGTGTTCACCTCGCACACCATCGCCGCGTAATCGCGGCCGTACTTCGTATAGATGTGCTGGATCACTTCCTCGCGACGTTCGTGCGGGAAGTCGAGGTCGATGTCCGGGTATTCCCGGCGTTCGGGCGAACAGAACCGCTCGAACAGGAGATTGTGTTCCAGGGGATCGATCGGGCAGAGGCCCATGCAGTAGAGCATTGCCGAGGCCGGTGCCGATCCCCGCATGCTGACCAGGATGCCCTGCGACTGGCTCCAGTCGACGATCTCCTTGAAGACAAGCAGGTAGCCCGATAGGCCGAGTTGGTCGGCAATCTCCAGTTCGTGGCGCAGGCGGGCATCGACCTCGGCCGTGGCATCGGGATAGAAGACGGTCTTGCCGGCCTCCACCAGACGGGTCAGGAAACTGAGGGCCGATTCCCCGTTGGGCAGTCGGGGTTTCGGGAACTCATAGACGAGGTCATGCAGGGTGAAGGTGCATCGTTCGGCGATGTCCAGGGTGGTGCGGACCGGGTCGCGACGCGGATCGGACCCGGCCCGGGTGCATTCGTCGCGGAAGAGGTGTGCCATCTCCGCTCCGGACTTGAGGCGGTACTCGTCGTTTGCCCGCAGGTGCGCCCCGGCGTCGGCAAGGGTCGTGCCATGACGGATGCAGGTGACGACGTGGTGCAGTTGCGCGCGTGATGCGTCGTGATAGTGGGCATTCTGGGTGGCGACACATCCCAGACCCAGACGGGTGGCAACCTCCTGCAGTCCGGCATTGCGGGCACCGTCGCCCGGCAGGCCATGCCGGTGGAGTTCTATGAAATAGTTCTCCTTCCCGAAAGCTTCCCGGTATCGCGCCGCCACCATCATGCCGGCTTCAGGGCCATGCCGTGCGAGTGTCTGGCCGAGTTCGCCCTGCGGACACCCCGAGAGGGCTATCAACCCCGTGGCATGGCTGGCCAGGGTTTCGAATGGCACCCATGGCGTATCGCGCCCGCCGCATTGGTAGGCCTCGGTCAGTAACGTGCAGAGGTTCCGGTAGCCGGTCAGGGTCTCGGCTAGCAGTGTCAGGTGCGAGGTTCCCTGATCGGTATCTCCCACGGGTGCCGTACTCCGCCCCCACTCCGTCGCCGAAATCGCCTCCAACCCCTGCCCCGGTTGGGTTGGGGAGTACGGACCATTTCCGATGGTCAGTTCGATGCCCGTGATGGCCTGGAGTCCGGCGGTCTCGGCCGCGGCACCAAACCGCACGATGCCCGACAAGGTGTCGTGATCGGTGATTGCCAAGGCACGCAGTCCTAGTCGGGATGCCTCCTCGACCATTGCTTCCGGACTGCTTGACCCGTCAAGCAAGGAGAAATTCGTGTGTGCGTGAAGTTCGGCGTACGTCATCGTGCCTTCACGCCCGAAGCGCGCATTCATTTGATGTGGCACCGATGGCCAAGCGAAGGATCTTCCAATGAGGGTTGATGGGGTGGGGTTTCAGATGGCAGTCAGTCATAGATGCCTTGCAGGAACCAGGTGGTGGCGGATGCCTGTTTCTCCGGTGGGTGTGAGTGATCTGGAAGGACGCGGTAGACCAGATAGACCCGCCGGTCGTCGGTCTCCACCTGGAAGTAGTCGCGTCGGGGTGGATCGGATTCCACAAGCACCGTCGGATCGACAACTGGCCACGGACCGCCCGTCCGGATGACACGGGGAGAGGCAGGCGCCCCGGGAACTGATGGGAAGAGGCCGGTTTCCAGGCGTGTCGTGCCGGACTGCCGGCCTTGGATCCTGCCGGGTGCGAACGATGTGGGCATGGGGTTCTCCCGGTACACCCCAACAGGTCGGGGTGGGTCGACCAACCAGTACGGTGCCCCCATGCCGGGTAGGGAGGTGCCTCCGTGGTCTGTCAGTGCCGTGCTTGACCCATCCCCCCGTCGCCCCCTTGTTTCAAGTCGCTTCGCTTCATCTCCCCATCCCCCCCTTGTTTCAAGTTGTTTCGTTCCGCTTCGTGTTGACGCCGAACGGGCGGTGATTGGTGCGATTCCGACCTGAACCCCGATCTTCGGTTGTGCCCACCGGTCGGCGTGTTCGGGCAGGCGGGCTGCTTCCGGCATGGTGGTGAGTTCCCCGACGGCATCGTCACCCCACCGGGCTTGCAACCGTGCCACTACCTGCCGGGCCGCCCGTGCCTGTTGAACCGGATCGCGCCGGATGCGAATCCATCCCGGTTGGGCTCCGGCAGTCAGGTGCAGGGTCAACTGGTTCGTCGGTGGCGTGCCGATGCCGGCAGCCTCGACGGTGATTCCCACGACGCCTCGCCGCACCCCGGTCGATTCGTAGGTAACGGCTTCCATGCCACTGGTCGGTGCCCCGGACGAAGCGCATGAATCAAGGGTGTGAGTGGGTGTGACGGGATCGGCGAGCAGGCGATCCAGACCTTCGACATGCCATCGCAGGTGGTCGGCAAGGGTTCGTTCGGTAGCGACCGGTTCAGCCAGTCGAAGGAGTGCTTCGACATCATCCGCGATCTCCTGTCCGCGCCTCGGTGCCAGGTGCCAGGTGACACGCAACGCCTCGACGGCGAATGGGGCCGGGACTTCGGGCAATGCCTGTCGTCGCCGGTTGGTGCTTGCCACTGCCCACCTTCTCCCCTGCGGTGGTGGGAGAGGGGCGGTCTCGTCGTCACCCGAATCCGCATTGGCGAACTCCTCGTCAGGCAACGGGTCTGGCGCGCACGGATCGAAAGCGGGATCACTCTCCCCACCGGAATCCGCCAGATCGTCACGCATCTCGCCTTCCGGATACGCAAGGGTGCGCAGGCGGGCGATGAGTTGTCCGGCCAGGGTGCGCAGGGTGAATGTCAGACGGTCAAGGTCGGTCTCCTCCCATTCGAAGGTGGTGGTGACCTGCGCCGCCAACGGAGGGGCTACCGGGCGAAGCGGTTCGTTGTCCTGCCCGGTGACCAGGGCGTGGGCATGGCGTGTCGCCGCCCCATAGCGGGTCATGACGGCATTCGGCGAGAGGGTGGCGAACTGCCCCAGGGTCTGGATACCTAGTCGCCCGAGGGCACGGCGGACGCCGAAGGCCAGAGGCAAGGTTGTCAGGGGCAACGGCGCCAGGAAGACGGACTCGGTGCCGGGTGCGACGACCATCGCCGACCGCAACCATGTTGTGCCGGTCGGATGAACCGACCCCGCCGGCTGTTCCGCGCCAGTGAGGCGTGATGAATCCGTGGATCCGGGTTGCTGCCCGTGAGAAGCACCGCCCAGTTCGTCAACACCCGAGATTTCCCGCCACCTGAGACGCCTTGCCGGGGTTGCCCCCGAGGGCGGGGATGTCCGTGAGGCCGTGGCGAATGCCGTCGCTGCCGCGACCCATGCGGTGAACTTGCCCGGACCGATGCCAACGGAGGCATCCCCGCCCGACGCCTGCGACGCGGTATCGGCAAGATGGTGGGCCAGATCGTCTTCAGGCCCGTACCGCGCCTCGAGGCCTGCCACATCCAGGAAGATCACCGCCCGTGCCGGATCGACGTGCACGCCGGCGGGAACGGCATCGCGGGTTGTCCCGGCGACCCCGGGAACCACGCCCAAGGCCGGTTCGATCACCGGACTGTAGGGCGCCAGTGCCGTCACGACCGCCCCGAATGCCGCCCGGATTGCTTCGAGGGTCGGCGGATCGCACGGCAGGTAGCGCGCATCCGGATGCCGTGACTGCGCTTCCTTGAGGGGGGTGCCCGGTACGACACCCTCTGCCTCGAGGTCGTCACTGCACTCCAGGAGTTCCTGCCACCGGGTGCCCGGACGGAACAGGGCGACACGCCCCATCACATCCCCGTCCTCGGTGCGTCCTCCTGTCCCATCACCCCTGGATACCTCGGTGCTTTGCTCGTTGTCCGTTCCGGTCTGGCAGAGAGGATCCAGCTTCGACGCCAGGCGCAACCCGAACCGTGGCAACCAGACGCATGCGATGCGCGTCCTGGCAGCATTGGGGTAGGTGTCGTGGCCGCGCCCGATCTGTCCATCCATCGCGGTCAGTATAGAACATTTGTACTATTCTCCCGGTGCGGCCATGGTCCCGGCCGGTCACCCTTCAGGCCGAATTGCCTCTCACGGAAAGTCCCGGTGCATGGCCCACGGGTATCCGGGACCGCGATGTATTGACAGAACCAAGCCGACGGCTACCATCCGGACATGATCCGTCTGGACGACCTGACCGGTGACGTTGCCGGACTGACTCCCGGGCCGGTCTTCGCACGCGAATTCGATGCGTTTGCCCACGATTCGCGGAATGTTCGCGGAGGCGAACTCTTCGTTGCCGTCCGCACTTCGCGGGCCGACGGGCACGACTACATTGCCGATGCCGTGGCGCGGGGTGCGACCGGGGTCCTGGCTGAAGACCGACGCGACCTCGCCTGGCTAGGTGCGCGTGGCGTCACTCTCGTAACGGTCGATGACGTGCGCCTCGCCCTGCGCGCCTGGGCGCGCCGCCATCTGGCACACCTTGCCCCGCAGGTCATCGCCGTGACAGGCACGGCCGGGAAGACCACCACCACCAAGGCCATAGCAACCGTCCTTACCCACCTTGCCAGTGACAATATTGCCCACTCGGGAACATCCGCAGTCTTCGAAAATGACAACTACAACGACCTTCTGGGCCTGCCACTCAGCCTGGCCCGTCTCGGGCCGGCACATCGTCACGCCATCATCGAACTCGGGACTGACCGTGCCGGGGAGATCAGCGCCCTGACCGATCTGGTCCGTCCCGGCATCGCGGTAGTGACCGGCGTGATCCCGGACGCCGAACCATTTGCCACCGATCCTGAGACCGCCATCGCCGAATACCTGTCGATCCTCACCCACGCACCCGCCCTGGCCATCCTCAACCGCGACGACGCCAGACTGCACCAATACGCCACGACACTCAATCCGGTCTCCGGAAATACCCAATTCCTATGGATAGGTACGCACCCGGAAGCTGACATCCGGGCGACCGACATCACCGCAACACCCGATGGTCTCTCGATGAAGGTCCAAATCGGACGGGATATCCATGCGGTCACCGTTGGCCTGCACGGCACGCACTGGGTTCCAACCGTGCTTGCGACCATCGCGGTCGCGAGTCACCTCGGACATGGCATCGAAAAGGTCATCGATGCCCTCGTATCAATCCGGCCCGTCTCCGGACGGTTGCGACCACTGTCCGGATCCTGCGGCATGCGCTTGATCGATGACACCTTCTCGGCCACACCCGCATCGGTCAAGGCTGCTCTCGATGCCCTCGGAGCCTTCCCTCGACCGCGAATGGTTGTCCTTGGGGATGTGGGTGACGCTCCCCTTCCCGCGCCCACCGTGGCAAGCCTTGGGGCACACCTCGCACGCGTTGCCGATGCTGTCATTGCCCACGGTGATGTCGCTGACGCCATCGTGCGCGCCGCCCGGGGCACTCACGGTCCATCAGGATCACTCCACACGGTCCACACGCGTGCGGAGGCCGTTGCCCGGATCCGGGCGATTGCCGGAATCCCTGCCGATGGTGGTGCCGAAAGAATGGGAAGCCAGGCTCCGCGCCCGTGGACGGTTCTTTTCCAGGGCAACGCCCGTGCCCG
>BJHB01000025.1:0-16245 GCA_014191415.1 Chloroflexota bacterium | reverse complement strand
CGCCAATGCCGGCACCCACCAGCAAATCTGGACGCGCAAGAACCATGCCCCGCAACGGCACCGACTCCACGAGGCCAAACCACGACGACAGTGCCCGGTCAATGCCAATCGCAACCTGTCCGGCACAGGCATTGGGCAGCTGCTCGGCAACCGATGTCGCAAGGGCAAGCAACTCCGGGTCGTCTGGAAATCCCTGCGCCTAGATGATCGGTTCCGGGATCCCATCAAGGCGGAGGAGACCAATGGCCGCGCGTGGCGTCGCCCACCATACGGCGCGATGCCAGAAGTGGTCGGCCAAGTCGCCGATGCCGTTGAGGTACACCTTTGGCGCCGAACGGAAGACCGCCTCCACCTCAGCTCGCGTCGCACGTCCCGGCACCGTCATCGGGTCACCGGGATGCGTCGCGGCGCGTCGACGTCACTCGCCTACGCGCCCGCGGCGATGAGCTCCGGTGCCTCCGGGACATCCGGGGCATCGCTGCCCTCCTCGTCATCGTCACCATCAACCGGCAAATCCTCCTCGGACTTGACCCGCAGCGTCACATGCCCGCAAACGGTGCACACGACCTTCCCGCCTGCCTGGAGGGTCTGCATCTGGCCGTCCACCGGGCAAGGGCCCGGCACCGGGCGCTGCCAGATCGCAAAGTCGCAGGTCGGGTACGTCATGCACCCGAAGAAGGTCCGTCCACGCTTCGTCTTGCGTTCCAGGAGGTCCGATCCACACTTCGGACACGGCACCCCGATGCGGGTCACCAGCGTTCGCGTGGTCCGGCACTCCGGAAAGCCCGAACACGCCAGGAACTTCCCGAACCGTCCCAGCTTGATCAGCATCTGGCGGCCACAGACCTCACAGAGTTCGTCCGAAAGTTCGTCGGCTATCTCGACCCGTTCCATCAGGTCGCGCGCCTTCTCCAGATTCAGCGCGAATGGTTCGTAGAACTGCTGCACCACCGGCACCCAGTCACCCTCGCCATCCGCCACCTGGTCCAGCTGCCCCTCGATCAGGGCGGTGAAACCCGCATCCACCACATCCGGGAAGTGTTCCACCAGGAGATCGTTCACGATCATCCCGAGTTCCGTGGGGCGCAAGACCCGTTCGGTCCGTTCGACGTACCCGCGTTCCTGCACCGTCGAGATGATCGGCGCATAGGTCGACGGACGGCCGATCCCATCCTCCTCAAGCGCCTTGATCAGCGAGGCCTCGGAGAACCGTGCCGGTGGTTGCGTGAAGTGCTGCGTCCCCGCCACACCATCCATCGACACATCCTCACCGGACGCAAGGTCTGGCAGGAGACGGGTGCGCTTGGCATCCTCACCCTCTTCGCCCTCAGGCGCATCGAGCACCTTCAGGAACCCCGCAAACCGCATCACCGATCCATTCGCCCGCAGCAGGTACTGGTGACCGCCCGCGTCCGCCACCGTCGGTGTTGCCAAAACATCAACCGCCGTGGTGTCAAAGACGGCACTCACCATCTGGCTTGCGATGAACCGCTTCCAGATCAGCGAGTACAGCCGGTACTGGTCGGAGGTGATGTGGGTCCGCAGGGCCTCCGGCAACCGCCGGCACGATGTCGGACGGATCGCTTCATGGGCCTCCTGGGCACCCTTCGCCTTGGTCTTGTAGACAGGAGGTTGCGCCGGCACGTACTCGGGGCCAAAGCGTTCGCCGATCAGGCCACTCGCCTCTTCCTGCGCTTCCTGCGCAACTTGCGGCGAATCGGTCCGCATGTACGTGATCAACCCGATCGTCCCCTCACCGGGCACCTCAAGGCCTTCGTACAGCTGTTGCGCCACCGTCATCGTGCGCTTGGCGGTGAACCCCAGTCGACGCCCCGCCTCCTGTTGCATCGTGCTCGTGATGAACGGTGCCGATGGATTCCGCAGCTGTTCACGCTTCCGCACATCAGAGACCGCATAGGACGCCTTGCGGAGATCCTCCACTACTGCATTCGCATCGGTCCCATTCGTCAGCTCGATCTTCTCACCGTCTCGCTGGACGAGACCGACCGAGAACTCCTCACGTGGGGCCTTGCCCCGGGTGGCCGCCTTGGCCTCCTTCACCTGCTTGCGCAGGCGTGCCTCCACGGTCCAGTACTCGACCGGCACGAACGCCTCAATCTCCCGCTCACGATCAACGATCAGGCGCACCGCAACCGACTGCACCCGCCCCGCGGACAGGCCCTTGCGAACCTTGTTCCACAGCAGCGGGCTCAACTTGTATCCCACAAGCCGGTCAATCACCCGGCGCCCCTGTTGCGCCTTGACCAGATTCAGATCGATCTCGCGGGGATGCTTCAGCGCATCCTGTACCGCCGTCTTCGTGATCTCATGGAAGACCACCCGTCGCGCCAGGATAGGTGGCTTGCCCTTCGCCTGCACCGCCTGCAGCAAGTGCCACGCGATCGCCTCACCTTCCCGGTCAGGGTCAGTCGCCAGCAGCAGCTCCGAAGCACCACGGGCAAGAAGCGTCAACTCCTTGACCAGGTCCTTCTTCTCCTTCGGCACCACGTAACTCGGCGCGAATTCCTCGTCAATGTCCACCCCAAGCCGGCGCTTGGGCAGATCGCGGACATGGCCGAGTGAGGCCTTTACCGAGTACCCCCGACCAAGGAACTTCTCGATCGTCTTGGCCTTGGCCGGGGACTCGACAATGACGAGCTTCCTCGCCTTGGTCGCGTCAGCGACGACTGGTTTCTTCGGTTTTGCCGTTGCGGCGGGCTTCTTGGCTGCGGTTGCCATCTTGATCTCGATCTGGCCTCCGGAGCGCCTCACCCCATTCCCTCTCGACGAGAGGCAGGTGGTGGAGGCCCTCCATCGGCGGGCGAAGGTGGTTCAGTCCGAACCCTTTTCGAATATAGCAATGTCGTGCAAAGCGAAGTGGATGGCAATCAGGAGCGGTGCCAGTTCACCAGCCGAACCATACTCCCTCTCCCGACTGGGCTTGTGCGCCAACCAACACTGTCGCCATCTGGTTGAAGAGGCGACGGCTTCGGCGCACTTTGGTCCGCCGGCATCCCGTTCCTAATCATGGGCGATTGGGTTGGGGTACGGAGGATATGCCTGCACTCGCCGGTGCGGCCTCGATCACCCGCAGGCTGTCCAGGGCAACCAGCAAGTCACGCCGCCACTTCTCAGCCGACGTGGCCCGCGGAATCCTGACCTGTCCACCCTTGACCACAGCGCGCGTCCCGAATGCCTTGTACAACGCAACACGGTCGCAAACGACGAATGGCGAGAGTTTCAGCACCAGTTCCGGCCCGGTCACCACTCCATCCTGAGTCTCGATCGCCCGCACGAACCGCGCCCTCGCCAGGGCCTTTATCCGCAGCAGGAAGAAGAGATCAGCAACGGGCGTCGGCAGGATGCCAAACCGGTCTGCGAACTCCACCCGGGCCGCCTCAACCTCCGCCTCGGTCTCCAGCGTCGCCAACCGCCGGTACAGGCGAACCTTGACATCACCATCCCCAACGTAACTGTCCGGCAAGTGCGCACCAAGGGGCAGGTCAATGGTCAGGTCCGTCGCCGGAATCGTGCGCTTGCCACGCAGTTCCTCAACCGCCTCGGCAACAAGGCGGCAGTACAGGTCAAACCCGACCGTATTCATGAACCCGCTTTGCTCCGGTCCGAGCAGGTTCCCGGCGCCACGGATCTCCAGGTCCTTCATCGCAATCCGGAACCCCGCACCGAGGTCCGTCGCCTCGAAGATCGACCGGAGACGCTTCTCGGCCGTCTCGGTCAGACGCCGTGCCGGGTCGTAGAGGAGGTAGGCATATGCCTGCTGTCCGGACCGCCCCACACGTCCCCGCAACTGGTACAGCTGCGCCAGTCCGAACATCGCCGCATCCTGAACGATGATCGTGTTGACATTCGGCAAGTCCAGACCACTCTCGATGATCGTCGTACACACCAGGACGTCGTGCGACCCCTGGCTGAACTCCACCATCACCTTCTCGAGTTCGTCCTCATCCATCTGGCCATGCCCGACGGTGATGTCAACCTCAGGGATCAGCTTGCCCAGCTTCCGTGCCACCGCATGGATCGTTTGCACCCGGTTGTGGACCACGAAGACCTGGCCACCACGGTCCACCTCGCGCAGGATCGCCTCCCGCACCAGTGATTCGTCTTGGCCGGTCACATACGTCTTCACCGGCAGGCGCGCTTCGGGAGGTGTCTCGATGACG
Source organism: Chloroflexota bacterium (assembly GCA_014191415.1). Taxonomy (GTDB): domain Bacteria; phylum Chloroflexota; class UBA11872; order UBA12225; family UBA12225; genus UBA12225. The sequence goes on along the minus strand of BJHB01000025.1, from coordinate 12,064 downwards.
CTCATGTCCCGCATGCCCACCATGCTCTGGTGCAAGGTCCGCGGAATCGGTGTCGCCGTCAACGTCAGCACATGCACGTCATTGCGCAGCTGCTTCAGGCGTTCCTTGTGGGTCACGCCGAACCGCTGTTCCTCATCCACCACCAGCAACCCGAGGTCACGGAACCGGACGTCCTTGCTCAGCAACCGGTGGGTGCCGATCACCAGATCCACCGATCCGTCCACCAGTCCCGCAACCACGGCATCCTGTTCCCGCGTCGTCCGGAAGCGGCTCAGGACGTCCACCTTCACCGGAAAGGCCTGCATCCGTCGACTGAACGTCTGGAAGTGCTGCATCGCAAGGACGGTCGTCGGCACAAGCACCGCTACCTGCTTGCCTTCCTGGACCGCCTTGAAGGCCGCCCGTACCGCCACTTCGGTCTTGCCGAACCCGACATCCCCGCAGACCAGGCGGTCCATCGGCTTGGTCCGTTCCATGTCCTGCTTGACGTCGGTGATCGCCTGCATCTGGTCGGCCGTCTCCACGAACGGGAAGGCCTCCTCCAGGTCGCGTTGCCACTGTGTGTCCGGGCCGAACGCATGCGCCTGCGCCACGTCACGGGCCGCGTAGAGGACCAGCAGCTGCTGCGCCACTTCCGCGACCGACTGCTTGACCCGGTTCTTTGCGCGCTCCCACTCGCCCCCGCCCAACTTGCTCAAGGCCGGGACGTGCTCACCCGCACCCACGAACCGCTCAACCCGGTCAAGCTGGTCGGTCGGCACATAGACCTTGTCCGCCCCCTGGAACTGCAGCAGGAGGTACTCGCGCTCCCCACCCTCCGCCTGGCGTCGCACCAGACCCTGGTACTGGGCAATCCCGTGCTCCACATGCACAACCATGTCGCCAACCGTGAGTTCCCCCAGGAAACTCTCCTTGGCGTAACGGCGCCGACGCACCGGCCGCCGTGGACGTGCCCACCCGAAGACCTCCACATCCGTCAGGACGACCAGCCCCAACGCGTCGTGGACCCACCCCTCACCCGCCTGTCCCTGCACCAACGTCAGGCTTGGTCGCGTCGGTTGGCGTTCCAAAGTCTCAACCGGCGCGATGTCCAGTCCATGGTCCGCGTAGAGTTCCGCCAACCGCGACGCCTGTTGTGACACGATCACCACGCGGTTCCTGGCATGCAGGCGCCGACGCGACATCTCGACCACATCCTTGATCCGGCCGCCGTAAGTCGGAGCCATCTCGAACTCCGTCAGGACAATCGCCGCATCCGGATGCACCGGCACAAGCGTCGTCGTCTCCGCCGCCGGTCGTGTCTCATCCGGTTCAAGTACCGGATCAGGTGCGTCCGTCGGCGCCGCCGTCTGGCCCCATCCCTCCCCCTGTCCGTGATGACGTTGCAATGGCAGCGGATCAGGATAGACCTGCGTCGCATCCTCCCCGGGATCCCCGTCCGGGGTGGTGACAGGCAGCGGCGCGCCGACCACCAGTTCCGTCGATCCTCCCGGCGTCCGGTAGGAGAGGTGCATCGTCGCCACGTCCGCGAGGCGTCGCAGTGTCGATGCCCGGTCGTGCCATGCAGCCGCAAACCCAGATGGGATCGAGCCATTCCCCATCAGCCGGTCACGCCTCTCCCGCGTGTGCTGATCCAGATCATCAAGACTGTCAAGCACCGTCCGGGGTTCATCGATGATGACCAGCGGATCAGGAAGGTAGTCCAGAAGCCACCCGGGACGGTGGCCTCCGGCATCAATCAGGTACCGGGCAAAGAAGGGAAGGGCCGCAAAGAACGCCCCACCCTCAAGGTCACGAACCTGCCAGTCCCACTCCTCGCGCACCTCCGGCCGAAGCGTGTCGCAGTCCAGCGCGTTCAGCACGGCAGCAGCAGCGGCCCCGTTCCACAGCGGGAACTCCGTCGCCGGCGCCAACTGGAACACCTCCAGCGTCCCGGTCGACCGCTGGGTCACCGGGTCGAACATGCGCAGGCTTTCGACCTCGTCGCCGAAGAACTCCAGGCGCACCGGCCATTCCGCCAATGGCGGAAAGAGATCAAGGATGCCACCGCGACGACTGAATGATCCCGGCGCCTCCACCAGACCGACACGGGTGTAGCCACTCGCCGTGAGCTGCGCCACAAGGCCATCCATGCTGATCGTCGCACCCGGCGTCACCCGCACCACCCGCGGCGCAAAGTCCTCCGGCGAGGCAACCATCTGGGTCAGGCCCGCGACGCTCGTCACGATCACCGTCGTGTCAAGCGATATTCCCGCCTGACGCGCACCGGCAAGGTGCACCAGGACGCCTGCGCGCGATCCGACGGTGTCGGCAGCAGCCGGCAATTGCTCATAGGGAGCTGCGTCAAACGCCGGAAGGTAGTGCACGTCATCCGGCCTCTGCGACCAGGTTTGAAGTTCGTGTACCCACGCCTGCGCCTTCGCCGGATCCGAGGCCAGCAGCACGATCGGGCGTCCGGAACGCGCCTGCAGCGATGCGATGACCGTTGCCTTTGCCGCCTCTCGCACCACCGCACTGACTTGCGGAGCCATAAGCGCCGGCGACCCGTCGATGGTCAAATCCGAATCGAGTGCACTTGGGGGCAGCGCGACGCCGGCGAGATCGACGAGGCGGCGAATTGACGGTGACTCGTCGAACAACGGAAGCAGGCCGGAGAGTCGCATGGTGCCGTTGGTGCCTTTCTCGTGCTACATCGCGGGGAGCGCCGGGCGGTCAAGCGCAGCGTAATGAGATCAGGGGCGATGGGGCGGAAGCGTCTGCCGGTCTACACCAACCACGCGACCACCCGCGTCCGCCACGGTCACGACCGGCGCGCCACGTGCCGGTTCGCTGCCATTGTGGCGGTTCATCGTCACGCGCACCCCTTCGCGTACCCAATCGGTCGCCGCATCGGCGGCCCGGTCAACCGCCCCCGACACCAGTGACAGGTCATCCGGCGTGAACGATCCCAGGACGAACTCGACCGCATCCATTCCCGACGGCGGCCTGCCAATCCCGACCTTGATCCGCGCAAACGGTACCGTTTCGTCCGAACGTGCCACCGCACCCGATTGCTCACCCTTCCCTGTCCGCGAAGTGACCCTCGACAACAGGCGGGAGATCCCACCGGTCGCACCCCCTCCCCTCCCTTGAGCTGGAGCCATGGCAGCGACGCGCGGGCTGCCACCCTCTCCCGCAGGCGAGGGGCTGGGGACCGCACCTCCGGCATCACCGGCTACCGAAGCTTCCAGACGGGCCGCCGCCTCACGGATGCGCGGCGTGGTCCGCGCAAGTTCGCGCAGGTGCTGTTGGATGGACAGGATGCCCCGGTGTCCTCCGGCACTCCCGGACGGCCTTACACGGATGCGACCGGCCGCCAGATCAAGGTCATCGTAGATCACCAGGATCTCGTCAACCCCAAGTCCATCCCGTTCGATCAATGCCCGGACCGCCTTGCCACTGTCGTTCATGAACGTCTGGGGACGAACCAGAAACACCTGTTCGCCATCGATCACCAGACGGGCCACCTGACTGTGACGCGCCGTCACCGACGCACCCGCCAACCACCGCTTCGCAAGGACGTCGAGGACAAACCACCCGACATTGTGGCGCGTAGAGCGGTAGGTCGGACCCGGGTTCCCCAGGCCAATGATCGCCTTCATTGTGATCTTGTGATCGGTGTGATCGTTCTGGTGGGTCGCAACGCGCCCTGAAGACTACCGCGTTGGCAGAGACAGCGTGTTGGAACGACGGTTGATCGGGTGGATCAAGCAAACCACCCTGATCGGTTTTTCGTGTCGGATAGGGAGCTATGCAGACCCAATGGGTTGGGGCGCGTCCATACCGTCACGGTCATCCGCAGATGGGTCATCGTTGGGCGGTGCCGTTTCCCCGGAGACCGGCCAGATTGCCTCGGACAATGCCGACCACTCGGCCAATGTCAGCGTTTCCGCCCGGCGAGTGCGGGCAATCCCGGTGGCTTCAAGGGCCGCGTCAATGCGCTCAGTGCCCGTTCCAAGGTCACCCAAGGCATTGTGCAACTGCTTGCGCCGGTGTGCGAAGCCAGCCCTGACCGTCTGGAGGAACCGGGCCGGCGACGGCAGCAGAGGAACACACGGTTCGTCGTACGGCCGCAAGCGGATCACCGCCGACGTCACATCCGGAGGTGGAAAGAACGCCTGAGGAGGCACCTCGAACAAGACTTGGACGTCCGCCATCACCTGCACCTGCACTCCAAGAACCGACAGGTCGCCCGGACGCGCCGCCATCCGGTTCGCCACCTCGCGCTGGATCATCACCACGATCTCACGCGGGCGGTCAACTGCCGGGAATGACAGCATCCGACGGATCAGGGCTGTCGCCACGTTGTACGGCAGGTTCGCAACAAGCGAATATGGCCGGCCTTCGAACAGCGTCGCCGGATCAATCGCCAGGGCATCCGCCTCGACAATCTCGAGATTTGGTGCATCGACCGTTGTCCGCAACGCCCGCACCATGCGCCGGTCAACCTCGACGGCAACCACTCGCCGCACCCGCGTGACCAGTTCGGCAGTCAGCGCACCGGCACCCGGGCCAACCTCAAGCACCTCAAGTTTCGGATGGAGACGCGCGGACAGGACAATCCGGTTGAGAACCACATCATCGGTCAGCAAGTGTTGACCAAGCGTCTTGGTCAACCAGATGCCATGATTTGCCAGCAAGTCACGGACAGTCGACACATCCGTCAACCTCCGTGCACCAACCGGCTTGGCACCGACCGGGGTCTTGGGCATCGTATCGGGCCGGGTCGCACGCGGTCGACGCGTACCAGCCCCTCCCCTCCCCGCCAGATTCATGTTCGCTCCGCTTGGCCCGCCCCGCCCCGCCGGATCCGCGTTCGCCCCGCTTGGCCCACCCGGCCCTGCCAGATCCGCGTTCGCTCCGTTTGGCACAGCGCGTCGTCCGCGGCTCGTGGACGCTCCGCCTATCCGTACATCCGGTGTTCGTCCACGCATCGTCAGATCGTACCGTTCACCCGGGGCAAGCCGGACACGCAAGCGAAGTTGAGGCACGCCTGACCGGGTGGCGTTGGGCAAGGGTCAGGGAGTATGGGCAGCCGGCCCATCGAACGTCGTCGGTACAAGGCTATTCAAGAACGTAGACGTTCACCGCGCGTCGCCCCCACTGGATTGCCTCCCAGTAGGTAGAAAAGCCGAGGTCAACCCGATACCCCTGGATATCGGATCCGGTATCAGCCGCAACCCCGAACCCATAGCCAGGCACCCACACGCGCGTGAAGAACGGGATGATGCGTGGATCAACCGCGACGATGCCGGGAGCGAATCGCACACCGGTGGCGGTAATTCCGTAACCGGGATCGCCCGGGCGCTTGCCAGTGCTTTCCGGTCCGGGGTCATACGCCGTCGAAACCATCTTGACTACCCGTCGGGCATTCAGGCCGGGAGGGGGTCCATGGGTGTCGAGGCCTAGCAGTCCGGCACCCGGCACACTTATCGACGCGATGGACAGTGCCGGCTCCGCAATGATCTCCGAAAGGGGGGTGCGCAACAGCGTGTCCTGGCGCACTTCCTGGCCCAATTCCTCGCCGTTCTCGATCGTGGTCAGGATCGTCCGCTGACGCAACCCGTCCGATCCGCTCCGGAGGACGATCCGCGCGCCCGGGTTCAATCCCGGCAGTTTCACCACTTGCGTCTGGAAAGGCAGCGTCTCGAACTCGATCCGTTCCTCTTCCCGCACCCGGACCACCCGGACCGTGCCGAAGACCGGCACCGGAGCATCCAGCGCCGGTTCAACCCGGTCAAGCTCACCAAGGTTAATCGACTGCTCGGCAAGAAGTTCAGCAACCGTCGAGACACGGGTACGGGTTGTGATCACTGAGCCACCCTCGGCAACCGTCACCGCCGGGGCACGCATCACCGAGACACGCAGTCCCGGCATCAGCGGTGCCTCAAGTGTGGGAACGACCACATCAGCCGCATCCACATCGATCCCGACCGACCTCAAGGCCTCCCCCACCGTCGATGCAGCCGCCCTGACCTGTTCCGTAATCCCATCCTCGGATAGTCGGAACGGTGTTGCGCGCTGCACAACAATCCGGCCAGTGCCTCCGCCTGGTGATCCACGATCAACCACATCGCCATACATGTGGCCGAGGCGCTCGAGGACGAGTGGCGCGACGCGCATTGGCGCGGAACCGGGCACGACCGCCCGCGGCGGAACAACTACCTGACCTGCACCGATCTGTTCGCCGGTATCCGTCAACACGGCAGGCCCGGTCACGCTACGCCGGATACCTCCGGCCACGACCTCCGTCAACGCCGGCCCGCCATGCGGAATGACCAGAATCCGGTCGTCCGGTTCAAGCATGAACCCGGCGGAGGCCAGTGCCTCCGCGATCGTTCCGTTTGATGACGAAGCGCGAACGGTCTGACCATCAACCTCGACCAGGGTCCACCAATCCTGGCCACCGTTGATGCCACTACGCAGCCGTGCAAGCACGACATGGCCAGCACGGGGCGCGACTTCCATTGCGCGGCGGAGCGATGCCTCGGCAACCCCGAGACGATCCGACGCATCGGCAGCAACCGTTCCGGCAAGCACCACCGCGGACGCCAGAGGGAGCGGGACGGTCACGACCGGTTGTTCAAAGGTCACGCGCAGCAGCAACAGCAGAACCGCACTCGTCCACAGCACAACAGCCAAGACCGGTGCAATACCGTGCCAGCGTCTCGGAGGCAGCACCTCACCCGGGTACTCAAGACCCAGCACCGAACGGTTCGCAAGCATTTCGCCCACGCGTTCGCCGGGCATGGCTCTCAGCAGTGACAGGCGTTGGAAGGTGCGCACCCCTTCGTAGGCACCCTCAGCGACCATCCCCATGTACGGCCGCGGTGGGATCTGTTCCCGCCGCAGCGGTGCGGCCCCGGTGAGCGAGATGCGCGGTCCAAACCGTTCCAGTTCACCGCGTGCCCAGCGGGCGTCCATGCGCCCCATGCGTATCGGCAGGGCGGGAAGCCCCGCTCCGCGCATGGTGGGTGTCTCCACCCGATCTATTGTGGTCCCGATGAGTCTGCTCCTGATCGTCTTCCATGCGCGGCTGCATGTCCCAAATTCCCGGACTATCCCGCGCATCGCATGGGCATACACATGAACCCATGCGTGAGACGTTATGTAAAACAGCACCCTGACATTTGTCAGACGATGACCGCATCGTACACGACGCGGCCGCGATGCGGCATCACCAGTCGCCTAACCGTACCGGACAACCAACCCACTTCGCCCAAAAACAGACCTGAAAGACATAACATCAACCACACCCGTCACGATTACGCAACCGGGTGTTGCCGCATTCGTTGCCGCGACTCGTCACCAGTTAAATCGTCGCCATACCCCTGAAAACCACAAGTCGGGCAGGCATCCCGTTGTGGATCCCTGCCCGACCTTGCGTGCATCCGCTTTACGGCACCCACCCCTTTTCGGGTGCCGCTCAGTGGCTACTTCTTCTCTTCGATCAGCTTGTTGGCCTTGGATGCCGCGTCGTCAAGCGCAGCCTTGGCGGTCATCTTGCCGGTGATGGTCGCCGTCAGCGCGTCCTGCAGGATGCCGCGGATGTCCTGCCATGCCGGGATTTGCGGTTCGGCGCGAACCAAGTCGCTCAGGTCGAAGGCCTGCTTGCCCTGCGGATCCTTCTCCCAGTTGGCCTTGACCTCAGGGTTCTCAGCTGCGGACTTCCGCAACGGCATGTAGCCGGTCTTGATCGGGAAGACCGCCGAGTTGTCCTTGTTCGTGAAGAACTTGATCCACTCCCAGCCAGCCGCCGGACGCACCTTGTCCTTGTTGTCGAACACGACGACGTTGCCGCCAAAGAGTACGGAGATCGGCTTGTTCGGGTCTTTCTGCGGGATCATCCCGACCGACCACTTGTACTTCTCCGGCTCCTTGCCGTCCGCAGTCAGGGCCTTGCGAACCCACGGACGACCGGTGGTGGTGTCGTGGAAACCGGCCACTTTCCCTGCACCGAAGTCGTTCTGGTACGCGCTGTCCTTGTTGTTCTCGTACGCCTCGCCGTTCTTCACCATCTCGGCCCACATCTCGAAGATCTGGACACCGGCATCCTGGTTGAACGTCACCTTGGCCTGGTCCTTGTCCAGCACCTCGCCACCGTTCGCAAAGATGAACGCGTCAATGTATGACGTGTCGATCTTGACGTGCGCGCCGTAGACCGAGGCCTTGCCGTCGGCACCCTTCTTCGTCAGGGCCGTCGTCGCCTTCTTGAAATCATCGAAGGACATGATCTGGCCCTTCTGGCCATTCTTTGCAACCCCGGCAGCCTTCAGGAAGTCCTCGTTCCAGTACTGGACCGCAAGGCTCTTGGTGAAGGGGAAGGTGAGCATCTTGTTCTGGAACATCGGGTACTTGTTCGACTCGATGTAGATCGGGAAGATGTCCTTCAGGTCGTCAGCCGAAAGCGCCTGACCGCCCTTGAGGGCGTAATCGTCCAGTGCGACGATGGCCTTGGCCTTCATGTACTCCACGGCCATCGACTCGTAGCCAACCGCCACGTCCGGGGTCTGGCCAGCCTGGATGGCGGCCATCGCCTTCTGGTACACGCCGGTGTAGCTGCCCGGGATCGTCTCGGCCTTGACGGTGATCTTCTTGCCGTTGCTCTTGTTGAACTCGGCCACGATGGCATCCAGGGCGGCCAGGTTGGCACCGGTCTGGGTGTGCCAGAACGTGATCTCGGAAGGCTTGTCAAAGCTCACCGTCGTGCCAGCAACCGTGGCGGCCACGGTGGGTTGCGCCGCCGGAGCCATCGTCGGGGCTGCCGCTGCCGGGGCCTTGGTCGGCTCGGCCTTCGCCGCTGCCGTCGGGGCCGCCGCCGGGGCAGCCTCGCCACCGCACGCGGCCAGGAACGCCGCCAAGCCACTCACCCCACCGATGCGCGCCATCATTGTTCGTCGGGAAACTGCCATTGTTCGGACTTCCTTCTCTCTGTCCTCGCGCGTCTCACGCGCGGGCCTTCGGACTCGTGCGGGCCACGCCTCCGCGTGACACACCGCCAAACACTACCCCTTCAAACCGGTCCGGGTAATTCCTTCCACGAAGTACCGTTGCGCAATCAGGTAGATCACCGCAGTCGGCAAGATCACGAAGGTCGATGCCGCCATCAGCTCCGCGTACCGCGTCCCCCCATCGGTACTGAATGCGGACAACCCAACCTGAATCGGTCGCATCGCCGCACCACGCGTCACCAACAGGGGCCAGAGGAACGCGTTCCATGCCCCGAGGAAGTTCAACAGCCCAACCGTGATCAACGCCGGCCGGGACAACGGCACAACGATTGACCACAGGAACCGCAGCTGCCCGCAACCATCCATCACCGCCGCGTCCTCAAGATCCTTCGGGATCGACATGAAGAACTGCCTCAGCAGGAAGATCGCGAACACACTCCCCAGATACGGAACCACCTGCGCCTGATAGGTGTCATACCACCCCAGCCACTTCGTGACGATCACGAAGTTCGGGATCAAGGTCACCTCCCCAGGGATCATCAGGGTTGCCAGGAAGACGGTGAAGACTGCGTTCTTGCCGTGGAACTCCATCCGGGCAAACGCGTACGCTGCCAGCGAAGCCACCAGCAGCACGCCAACCACCTGACACACCGACACGATGATCGTGTTCAGGAAGTACCGTCCGAATGGTGCCGATGCCCACGCCGATCCGTAGTTGGCCCACTGCAGGGCCTTCGGCCAGAACGTCGGGGGACTCGCCGTCGCTTCGGTATTCGACTTCAGCGAGGACACAAGCATCCAGTAGAACGGGAAGACCGTCGTGATCGCCCCGGTTAGCAGGAACCCATGAATCGCAACCCTGAGCAGTACGCGCAGGCCACCGCCCGGACGCGCCGCCACACCGGATGCAGATTGTCGGGAGGCAGTCACCGCACCGACCATGCTTGTCCACAACCTCGCGTCACACTGTCATGCGGCCGCACGCACGCGCACCCACTCCGACCAGAGTTATCGTACGTCCTGAAGGTCACCGCACGATGAATCGCCCGCCAATCAACCGGTAACCAATCAGCACCCGACTCAATCGTAGTTGACCCGCCTGCCCACGAACCGGAAGTTCACCCACGTCAGCATCAGGATCAGCGCCGTCAGCACGAACGCCATCGCCGACCCGTATCCGACTCGCGTCTGCTGATAAAAAGTCTTGAAGATCAGCATGAGGACCGTCCGGGTCGTGTCGAGAGGCCCACCACCGGTCATCACGTAAATCTGGTTGAACGCCTGCAATGCACCGATCGAACCAGTGATGAGCAGGAAGAAACTCGTGGGTGACAGCAGCGGAAGCGTCACCTGGCGGAAGATCTGCCACTCGCCGGCACCATCAATCCGCGCCGCCTCGTACAGCTCCTTCGAGATGTTCCCCAGACCAGCCAGATAGATCACGATGTAGAAGCCGAGGTAGTGCCAGACCGACATCACGCAGACTGCGACCATCGCCAGGCTTGGCCCGCCAAGCCACGCCGGCAACGCGGTTCCGAACGAGTGCGCCACCATCTGGAAGACGCCATCCGGTTCATCCAGCCACATCAGCGATGGCAGACCCATCATGGCCAGGATCTCATTCAGCAGTCCACCGTCACGCTTGTACAGCCACCGCCAAACCAGACCGGCCGCCACGGTGCTCGTGATGTAGGGCAGGAAGTACGCCGTACGGTAGGCACCGCGCCCCCGGATCGGCTGAAAAAGCAGGTACGCAATGCCCAGACCAAAGGCCATTTCGGCCGGAATCGCCAGGATCACGTACCAGACGGAGATCCCGATCGAGTTCCAGAAGTCCTCGTTGGTCAGCAGCCGAACATAGTTCGTTGCCCCCACGAACTCTTCCTGGATGAGCCCCCAACGGAAGAGGCTGATGTAGAAAGCAAACGCCGCCGGGAAGAAGTTGAAGAGCGTGAGGAAGACCAGCGCGGGGGCCAGGTACAGGTACGCCACCGCTGTCTGCCGCCACCGTCGACGACGCAATCCCGACACCCGAACCGCTTCGCGGACTGCATCGGCACTGACCGCTGTTTCGCCCTGAAGGGTCACCATCGGAATCAGCTTCTTGCCCCACTATAGCAACGCCATGACATGTGCCGGGTTGCCCCGTCCATCAGGAACCATCCCCATTCCCACAGCGCCGCCCAGCAATCTCCATATAATCGCGTGTGAACCCGGACCAGACCCCCAACGATGGCGTCGCTGCCGTCATCGCCCATCCGCATCGTGACACCATCGTCGTCCTGGACTACGGGTCCCAGTACGCGCGCCTCATCGTGCGTCGCGTCCGCGAGTGCCGCGTCTATGCCGAACTCCTCCCGTGGGACGCACCCGCCGATCGCATTCGCGCCCTAAACCCCCGTGGGTTCATCCTGTCCGGTGGTCCGAACAGCGTGTACGACCCCGGCGCGCCAATCCTCCAGGACACGGTCCTCGACCTCGGAGTCCCCGTTCTCGGGATCTGTTACGGCATGCAACTCCTCGCCCACCACCTGGGCGGTCAAGTGCATCCCGTCGAACGGCGCGAATTCGGTCACGCGTCGGTCACCCTCACCGACACGGGGCATCCGTTGTTCCGGTCACTTCCCGACCAGCCCGATGTCTGGATGAGCCACGGAGACCAGGTGACGGCCTTACCCGATGGTTTCCATCCCATTGCCTCCACTCCCACCTGCCAGGTTGCGGCCATGGCAACCCTTCCGGGGACCCGGCACGCACCCATCATGGCCCTGCAGTTCCATCCCGAGGTTGCCCATACTCCGCAGGGCCTCGACCTCCTGCGCAACTTCTGCCTCAACATCGCCGGATGCTCCCCCACGTGGACACCAGGTTCCTTCATTGAAGAGGCTGTGGATGCCATCCGTGAACAGGTCGGATCCGCCCGCGTCCTTGCCGGTGTCTCCGGCGGGGTGGACAGTGCAGTGGCCGCCGCCCTTCTCCATCGAGCCATCGGTGACCAACTGACATGCGTCTTCGTCGACAACGGCCTCCTCCGGAAGGATGAGTCACGCAACGTCATCGCCAGTCTCGGCGAA
>BJHB01000024.1:0-16895 GCA_014191415.1 Chloroflexota bacterium | reverse complement strand
CGCCGGCCATTACGCGAATACGCGGTGCCAACCGGACCAAAGGCCGGAGGTGGGGGCGATGCGCCACCACCGGACACAAGACCACTTTCGGACACCTGCCCAGGACCGGTCATGAGCACCTCACCCCACGCCTAGCCTCGTGGATCAAGCAGTGCCTTGATGCACGGTTCAGTATGGGTCAACAGGCGGGTGAACAAGGATGCACCTTCGCCCAGACCGTACACCTTGCTCCACGAGGTCAGTTCCACGCGCCCGGCAGCAAGCAATCCAAGTGCCGCACTGAAGTCGTGATCGGTATAGGAATACGCGCCCTGCACGCGCTTCTCGTTGAGCACCAGCTCCATTCCCCGCACCGGGATCTCGTCGGCGGCAGATCCGATCCAGACAGCCGTGCCACCCGGCGCGACCATCCGCACCGCACCGGCACGGGTAGCTCCCACGCCAACGCAGTCCAGTGCGCCATCGAACCCTTCGCCATCGGTCATCTCAAGCGCCAGGCGTCCGAGTGCACCGGTCGAACCGTCATCAGTGCGCGCATCGATCACGCGCGTCGCACCAAGCCGGGACGCAACCTCCAGGCGATGTGGGTCACGATCAATCACCACGGTCGTCGTGGCTCCGGCCAGACGGGCTGACTGGAGGGCAAGCAGGCCAATCGTTCCCGCCCCGAAGATCACGATGGAACGAGGCAGGACCCCGGCCTCGCCGAGCAGTCGCACGCCGTGGACCGCGACTGCAAGCGGTTCGGCCGTCGCCGCATCATCGTCGCTGATCCCGCTGGGAGTGCGATGGAGGTGGCGGACGGAACACTTCGCCAATTCGGCATGGCCACCATCACGATGCAAGCCAAGGAGGATGCGGTTCGGACAGGCATTGGTCCGCCCCCGCTGGCATGTGCGGCACTGACCGCACGGCATCAAGGGGTTCGGCACGACACGGTCGCCGACGCGCCACCGCGCGGTATCGACATCCGGGCCAACCGCCTCAATCACCCCGGCAAACTCGTGCCCCATGATCAGCGGGGGCTTCCGGCGCGGACTCTTGGTCACCACGCCCTCGAGTTCGGATCCGCAGATGCCAGCCCGTGTGACGCGGATCAGGACCTCATCACCTTCAGGTGCGCCCGGTACGGGAACCGTCACCTGCTCCACGACCCCCGGTGCCGTCAGCATCACCGCCTGCATCGTGCTCATCGCCAACTCTCCTGCCTTGTTGCCAACCCTGCAATCCAGATCAGACGCGACCGTTCGCCACGCTGTCTGAACCGAAAGCGTACCGTTTCCAGCCTGACGCCCCCAGTCGATCAACCCCGCACCGAACTTTCGGCCCTGCCACGTCCGACTCCGGTGCCCGAACGGTGACACGTGGGGCACGCCGGCCCCGCGATACGTTTGGCAAGCGTGGCACAACCCCTCTGGCACACGCTTGCGTCCGTGATCCCGGCGATGGTCGTCGGTGAACGGCATGGCGCACTGGCAGCCGGTTCACTCCTCGCCGGGGCGATTGCCGTCGATGGCGACCACCTCGTTGACTGGGCACTCAACGGTGGACGTGAGGACTACACGCGTCGCATCGTCGTTCCGGCGCACGGATGGGACATTGTCATCGCCTGCGTGATTGCCTCCCGGACGAACATTGTTCCGGCAGCGTTCCGCCCCCTCGCGCTGGCGTTTGGGGCAGGCCTCGCGTGCCACCTGACGCTCGACCACATGGTCAACCGACCTGAGACAATCCTCGGGTACGTATTCACCTGGCGCATATGGAACGGGTTCGACCGGCTTCGTTGCGGGTGGCTGCCGGCAAGCGAGTGGACGCGACGCTACCGCACGTCCCAGCGCGCTGCGCCCACCGAAACCCTCATCGCAACAGTCGTGGGCCTCGCCATCCTGATGACCGGACGCGAGCGACGACCGTAGTCGCACGCCCGCGCCGGCCAAAGGCTGACCCTACTCGGGGTGCAGGAAGACCTCGATAACCGGCACCTCAACCCCGGCTGGTGGCTGGATGGGCAAGGCCAGGACAGCAGCATCCGCACGGGCCGTGGGAAAGTGACCGGCATCCTCGTATTCGGTCCGCCTCACCTCAGATCCGTCGTGCAGGAATTGCGCATACGCAACGCGATCGCCAAGGCCATCAAGGAACAAGTGGCGAAACGGCCACGCAAACAGGTGGACGTACAACCGACCGGTCTCCGGGTTCCACGTGTACCGGCAATCCGGGGGCGTGACGAACTCATCCGGCGCCTGGGTGCATCCCCGGATTGATCGGGAGTGGTGGTGCATCCACGATCCGATCGAGGCAAGCGTTGCGCGGGCGCGGGGATCAAACTCGCCCCGTGCCGTCGGTCCGACATTCAGGAGGAGGTTTCCCCCCTTGGACACGCCATCGACAAGCATCCGGATCAGCAGTCCCGGTGACTTCCAGTCGAGGTTGTCCCTGTCGTACCCCCAAGATCCATTGAGGGTCTGGCACGCCTCCCACATCACCGGTTTGCCGTCCACATGCATCCACGCCCGCGGTTGGTATTGCTCAGGCGTATGGAAGTCCTGTGGCACCTCCGAACGGTTGTTGACAAGGATGTTCGGATGCAGGTCGCGCACCATGTCCAGAAGCCTTTCGGCATCCCAGTCATCCTTGCCCTTGCCCTTGCTCCACCCCCAGTCACGCCATGAGTACGAGAAGTCCAGCCAGAGGACGTCAATCTGGCCGTAGTTGGTCATGAGTTCGCGGACCTGCCCGTGGAGGTAGTCGCGATAGCGCGACATGTCCCGTTCATGGTTCAGCGCACGGGCTTCCATGTCGTCGCGAAGCGGGTGATGGCCGTCGATCGTGTAGTCGGGGTGGTGCCAGTCGATCAGCGAATAGTAGAAGCCGATCTTCAGTCCCTCGGCCCGGCACGCTTCCACGAAGGGACGGATCAGGTCGCGACCGGCAGGGGTGTTCGGCGCCTTGTAGTGTGTCAGGTCGGACTCGAACAGGCAGAAGCCGTCGTGATGCTTGGTGGTGATGACGGCGTACTCCATGCCGGCCGCCTTGGCATCACGCGCCCACTGGCGGGGGTCGTAGAGGTCCGGGTCGAAGTGGTCGAAATACGGTTGGTAATCGGCCTCGGTAATGCGTTCGCGGGTCTTGACCCACTCGTGCCTCGCAGCCAGTGAATAGATCCCCCAGTGGACGAATAGTCCAAGCCGGGAACGGGTGAACCATGACGGGTCGGTGGCAGTTCGTGTCATGCGCGCAGAATAGCGCGGGAGTTGCCGCCCCGGCGAATAACCGCGCAGGAAGGGGACCCGGACGGCCGCCAAGAAACATCCATTGCGGCCGCTACGTCACGGGTGTGTACTGTGGCCCAAATATCCGTACCCCCACCCGGAACGACCAGCGACCTCTGCACGTCACGTGCGACGGGTTCGTCGGCCCCGGCGTATGTTCCGCGTGAACGCTTCGTGCCGCCGTGGAAGCAACGCGCCCTGGAACGACGCCGGGCATCCAAGTGGCGACAACGGCGAATCCTCGCCCAAATCTTCGGTCTCTCAGGTGGGTTGACCCTCTTCGCAGGCTATGTGGCCGCCACACCATCACCTGCCCACATCTGGCAGGCGGTCGTATCACACATAACCCCGAACCTCGACCGTGAACATTTCCGCGGCGTGGGGCAGACCATTCAGGCCCTGACCGGATCGTTCGTGACCCCGAACCGTGTGGCCACCCGTGACGCACTGACAAGGGACGGCCCATCTTGGCGTGACGCGACCCAATCGGGACCAGATCTAACAGCCAGGTTCACCGCCACCGTAACGGTCGACCTGGATGGCCGTGCATCGCTCTTGATGCAGGTATCCGACCAGACGCCGGTCCCGCCCACGTCCGTCCCGCCCACGTCCGTGCCACCCACCTCCGTCCCGCCCACGCCCGTCCCGCCCACGCCCGTCCCGCCCACGCCCGTCCCGCTGGTGGTTGGGGTTAGCCCAGTGACTACCCGTGACCTGATCCTCCCCCGATCCGACGCGGCCCTTCTGGACGCCATCGAGACGTCTCTGCCGATCGACCGCAATGCCGCGTCAATCGCTGTGGTTCACCTGGAAACTGGCGCAAGTGCCACCGTCAATGGTGACCGGATTGCGGCACCTGCCAGTCTCTACAAGATCGGGGTGTTGGTGGAAGCGTTCCGCCAGATCGAAGCAGGCCTGTTGCGACTGGACGAGACACTGCGCCTCCTGCCGATCGACTGGGCCCCGGGCGCCGGGATCCTTCAAGGCCGGATCGGGACGCAGGTCACAATCACCGACGCACTGCGCCTGATGATCGGCATCTCCGACAACACGGCTGCGCACGCCATCGTGCGCCGGATTGGCGTGGACCGGGTGAACGCCAACAACCAGCGTCTTGGGTTGTCAAACACGCGTTACTACATTGACGACCGGCCAGACACCACCACCGCCGCCGACATGGCACGGCTGCTTTCCCTGCTCGCAACCGGCAGGCTGGCCGGGGTTGAGGCAACCGGCCAGATGCTTGACCTCTTGCAACAAGTACAACCAGCCGCATGGTTGCCCCGGGGAGTCCCGCCGACGATCGCCGTGGCCCACAAGAGTGGCCAACTCGACGCCGTGCGCAACGATGCCGGGATCGTGTTTGGTCCGACCGGACGTTACGTGGTGGTTGTCCTGACCGACAACCGGCCTAATGCCATGAACGGCGAAAACGCAATCGTGCAAGTCGCACGCAGCGTGCACGCCTACTTTGCGGCCGGTGGATGATGATCCATGTCCACAGGGCGCCCCGCGGCCGTCACTCAGAACCGGGAACCACCCGAGCCGTGCTCTCCGCGCCCGGGTGGCGAAACTCACGGATGAGCCTACACGGTTGAGGAAGTACGACCCGCCCGTTCCCGCGCTTGCGCAGAGAGGTGACGCTTGCGCAGGCGAAGATTCTTGGGGGTTAGTTCCAGCAACTCATCCTCGCCGATCATCTCCATGAACTGGTCAAGGGAGAGGACCATCGGCGGTTCCAAGCGAACCGCTATATCGGAGGTGGAACTCCGGATATTCGTCTGCTTCTTTTCCTTGCAGATGTTGACCGGCATGTCCTGCTCGCGGCTGTTGAGGCCGACAATCATGCCCTCGTAGATCGAGATACCCGGGCCTATGAACAACCGGATCCGTTCCTGCAATCCGGATATTGCATAGGCGGTGGTCATTCCTGCCTCGGTGGCAACCACCGCACCGTTCCGTTGGCGCGGGATCGTGCCACCGACGGGAGCGTATTCGATGAACCGGCTGTTGAGCGTCGCCGTGCCTCGGGACGCAGTCAGCAAGGCACCGCGCAGACCGATCAGTCCCCGTGTCGGCATGCGATACGTCAAGCGCGCACCCCGGCCTTCGTCCGGCGACATCTGCTGGAGGACCGCCTGGCGGGGCCCGAGGAGTTCGGTGACCGTACCCATGTAGGCCTGCGGTACGAGAATCACGACTTCCTCGAAAGGTTCCTCCACACCGCGTTCACCACGGCGCAAAATGACTTCCGGGCGACTTGCGGAGATTTCGAAGCCCTCGCGACGCAACGTCTCAAGGAGGATCGCAAGATGCAGCTCACCGCGTCCGGCAACAACGATCCCGTCAGCGGGTGCGCCATCGCCGGCCTCGGCACTGCTGCGGATGCGCAGCCCGACATTGGTCTCGAGCTCGCGGTCGAGGCGTTCACGCAACTGGCGGGACGTGACCGCCCGGCCATCCTGACCGGAAAACGGACTGGTATTCGGGCCGATGGTCAGCTGGACGGTCGGTTCGGTGATCGCCAGGCGGGGAAGCGCCTCCGGTTCGGCAGCATCCGCAATCGTGTCACCGATCGTGACCGTGGGGACGCCCGGGATCGCGACCAAGTCGCCGGCACGGACTTCCTCAACCGGATATCTGCCGAGACCCTGGAACGTGAAGAGTTCAAGGAGCTTGAGGGGCATGGTGGGCGCATTGTTGCCAAGGCACCGGACCGACATGCCCCGGGTGAGGGTGCCACGGATAACCCGTCCGATCGCAATGCGCCCACGGTGGGTCTCGTAGTCCAGGGCAGACACGAGGACCTGCACCGGCCCCTCCATGTTCGCGGCTGGCGGCGGGACATGCTCGATGATGGCGCGAAACAGGGGGATGAGATCCGGGGCGAGGTCGTCCGGCGCGTGCCCGGCGCGACCCTCACGGGCAATCGCATAGATGATCGGATAGCTCAGCTGGGCATCCTCGGTCGCCAGTTCGAGGAAGAGATCGGCAATTTCCTCGACGACTTCCTCGGCCCGCGCATCCTTGCGGTCGACCTTGTTGACCACGACCAACGGTCGCAATCCGAGTTGCAACGCAAGCCCAAGGACGAACCTGGTCTGGGGCAACGGACCTTCGGCCGCGTCCACAAGGAGTAGGCATCCGTCTGCCATGGACAAGGTGCGCTCGACTTCGCTCGAGAAATCGGCGTGGCCCGGAGTGTCGATCAGGTTGATCTTGATGTCGCCGAACTTGATCGAAGCATTCTTGGCGAACACGGTGATACCGCGCTCACGCTCCAGCTCATTGGAATCCATGATCAGGGTACCGGCCGACGCGGCGTCCCGAAAGACCATGCTTTGCTTCAGCAATCCGTCGACGAGGGTCGTCTTGCCGTGGTCGACGTGGGCGATGACGGCGATGTTTCGCAGGTCATGGCGAACGGTTTGCGTGCCGGTGGATATTGTTTCAACCATAGTGATGTTCCGGAAAGGGTAGCAGTGAACCGTCACAATGCCGGCATCGCTCCTGTTTGCCCCCTGGGCCAAAATCACGACCCGGCTTGGACGGCAGTGAACGCGCAGCTGCTCAGGCCGGACCGGGTGGCCTGGCACGCGCACACTGGGTCGGCATCTTCCGTGACCCCTAAACCTCAGCGTGACCTCTGGACCTTGTGGTAGCTCCGGTTCCTGTACTTCGACCAGATCGGTCAAACAATGGATCTACGGTGGTGTTCAGGTGCGGACCGGACAGACCACGCCAGAAACTGACTGGGCTTCTGCCCCGGTGGCTAGCATGGTGGATGCCATCTCACCAGCACGTTCCCGCTGGCAAGTCCATCCGCGGATGTCAGCACGCGGTACGGTGCGCAGGAAAGGGAAACCATGGACATCCAGATCACAGGCCTGAAAACGTTCATCGTAGCGTCGAACCCGAACGGCGGGAATTGGGTCTTCGTCAAGGTCTACACCAACCAGGACGGACTCACTGGCCTTGGCGAGGGCACGGTCACCAGCAAGGCCGAGACAATTGCCACCGCCATTGGCGAACACGAACGGTTTCTCATCGGTCGCGATCCCCGGAACATCGAATGGCTCTGGCAGGCAATGTACCGGTACCCGCGGTGGCGTGGTGGTCCGGTGCTGAATTCGGCAATCTCGGCCATCGAGATGGCCCTCTGGGACATCAAGGGCAAGATGCTTGGCGTTCCCGTCTGGCAACTCCTCGGCGGTGCAGCCCGCGACCGTGTCCGCCTCTACACGCACGGATCACCACACTCCGACGCCGGCCTCGACAAACTAGTCAAACTTGTCAAGAGTGGATATACTGCGGTCAAGATGGGGCCATTCGAGGTCACTGACGGCGTGGTCGACCCACGCCGCGATGTGCGTCGTGGCGCTGCGGGGATCAAGCGCCTCCGGGAAGCCGTTGGCGACGACGTGGACATCCTGATCGATGCCCATGGTCTCTTCACGCCGGTCATGGCGGTCGACTTTGCGAGACAGGTTGCCGACGCGCACCCGATGTGGATCGAGGAACCGTGCCAACCAGAGGATCTGGCCACGCTCGCGTGGATTGCCGAACGGTCACCCGTGCCACTCGCCACCGGGGAACGCCTCTTCACCAAATGGGGTTTCAATGACCTGATCCAGCAGCGGGCAGTGGCCTACATCCAACCGGATGTCTCCCACGCCGGGGGCATCCTCGAGACCAAGAAGATCGCAGCGATGGCCGAAGTCAAATTCCTCGAGGTCGCCCTCCACGGCGCCAGCAGCGAGGTCCTGACCGCTGCCAACTTCCACGTTGATGCGGGCACACCCAATTGCACGATCCAGGAACACCCGCTCGGCAGCCCGTGGCGATACGAGGTCGTCAGGACCAGTTGCGTTGTCGAGGGAGGCTATGCCCTGTTGCCGCAGGCACCCGGGCTCGGGGTGGAACTTGACGAAGCGGAGTGCGCCCGGCACCCATACAACCCGGATGTCCGGTCGCAGTTCACCTTTGCCGACGGCAGCGTCGCCGACGCCTGACGCACCTCGTACGCCGGATTGGTCGGGCACCTGATGGCAGTGCCCGACCAATCCAGGGATGCCGGCGTACACTGGTTGCGCCATGAAAATCACTGCCATCGAGACGGTTCGCTTCGGCGAACACCCGCACAATCTCTTCGTCCGCGTTCACACCGACACGGGCCTCATCGGACTGGGTGACACCTGGCGTTTGACGGAAACGATCACCGCGTACATCCATTCGGTCGCAGCGCCGGCCCTCCTCGGCCAGGATCCCGGTGCGATCGAGAAGCACTGGAAGACCCTCTACCAGACCGCGGCGACCGGCGCCCTGACCGGCGCCGAGATCCGTGGGTTGTCAGCCATCGACATGGCCCTCTGGGACATCATGGGTCAGGTACACGGCGTGCCGGTCTATCGCCTGTTGGGCGGACCCACGGCCGAGCGGGTCCGGGTCTACAACACCTGCGCCGGCTATCGCTACGGTGGCGTCCGGCCACGTGGCACCGACGCCACCTTTACCGACGGCGCTCGGACCGGACCGTACGAGGACCTTGATGCGTGGAAGACCGATGCCGGGGCCCTTGCGAAGGATCTTCTCTCCCAAGGCATCTCGACGATGAAGATCTGGCCGTTCGACCAGTTCGGCCCGGAGACTGGCGGGCAATGGATCGATGCCAGGCAGATCGAGACCGGATTGCGTCCGTTCCGGCAGATCCGCGACGCAGTAGGGAATGCGATGGATATCGCCCTGGAGATGCACTCGGTGTGGAACCTGCCGAGTGCCATCCGGATTGCCAAGGCCGTGGAACCGTTCGACCCCCTCTGGTTCGAAGATCCGATCCGGATGGACAGCCTGGACGCCCTGGCTACCTTCCGGGCCAGTACGCACATCCCGGTCACCGCCAGCGAAACCCTCGCCACCCGTTTTGCGTTCCGCGAACTCTTCGAGAAGCGCGCCGTGTCGATCGCAATGTTCGACGTTGGTTGGGTGGGTGGCCTGACCGAAGCGAAGAAAATCGCCGCGATGGCCGAGGCATATAGCCTGCCGGTCGCCCCCCATGACTGCACCGGGCCGGTGAACTTCGCCGCCAGCGTCCACCTGGACTTCGCAATAACCAATTGCTACGTCCAGGAGATCGTTCGCGCGTACATCCATGGTTGGTATGCGGACGTGGTCGAAGGTTTGCCCCGCATCGAGAATGGTTACGTCTATCCTCCGGAAGGGCCCGGTCTTGGGGTCCGCCTGCGACCCGAGGTCTTTTCCCGCACCGATGCCGTCGTCCAGCGCTCGGACGACTGACGCCCAGCTCCCACGCACAAGTCACCGGTGCCCGGCACCCCCAGCCGGGCACCAGCGCGTTCTGCCGCGGGCACGCATGGAACACGTGCGGCG
Organism: Chloroflexota bacterium; assembly: GCA_014191415.1. Classification (GTDB taxonomy): domain Bacteria; phylum Chloroflexota; class UBA11872; order UBA12225; family UBA12225; genus UBA12225. The sequence goes on along the minus strand of BJHB01000024.1, from coordinate 7,236 downwards.
CTCCCGCAGACGGCAATCACCCGGCTGCGGCCATCCGATTTTCTCCCGGCCAAGGGTCGGCATCGCCCCCGCAAGCCCCCGCGGAATGACCGTGATCTCGTTACGTCTAACCAGTAAACGGAACACAATGACCTTGGTGCCATAGCGGCACACCCCTTGCGCCGGGCGTTGCCAAGTTGGCACAGCAGAGGGGTGGGTTATTGTCTTGCTGGCACAGGCGATGTAGACTGGCTGGCACAACTTCCCCCGGCAACTGCCATTGACGGGCGGCCACTTATGACAACACGTGCAACCGCGGGCGATAGCGTCCGCAGTGCGAACTTTGGTGAACTGCTGCGGGCTCTACGCCAGCAACTCGACCTCAGCCAGGGTCAGTTGGCGCAGCGGGTTGGCCTTGATCGCAGTTACATCAACCGAATCGAGGCGGGCGAACGTGGTGCACCCGGTGCCGACGTGATCCTGCTGATAGCCGACGCCCTGAAACTTGGCGCACCGGACACGGATGCGTTGCTCAGCGCCGGACGTCATCCGATTCGCGCATTGGTCACCCTCGGACTGGATGATCCGACGCTCCTTGCCCTGGCCCGGATCCTGACCGACGAAACGCTGGAAGCAAGTGCGCGCGCGTCGCTCAGAACCACCATCGACACAGTCATCGCCCATTGGGGGAAAAGCCGCGAAGCCCCCGCCCCGGCGCCGGTCGCCAAACGCGCGCGCCCATCGGCGACCACCCTGCCGACGGCCGGTAACGGAGGATCACGCTGATGGCCCGCCGGTCATCGACCGCTGATCCAAGTGTCACCGGGCCTGCCAGCGGCGAGAGTGACTCGGCGGGCATTGGGGCATCCGTCCAGATGCGTCCGCAACGCCTGTCGTTGTCACCGGCATACCGCCACGTCCGGGATTCCATCCTGCGCCCACATCTGCGCATCACCGAGTCGCGGTATTTCTGGGAGCGGTGGAAGCCCCGTCTCGGCCCTGACGCCACGGTCCTGATCATGGAGGTACGTGACCGGTGCAACCGCTCACTGGGGTCACCGAACACGGATGCAGGCCCCGATGGCGTCGGCCGCGACTGCACTGTGGGTGCGACCGAACTGGCAAGCGCGTGCGGCTTCTCCCGCGTCACCCTGTGGCGTCTGCTCCAACGGGAGGACGTGCGCCAGTTCGTCTGGGTCGAACACAACTATGTGTACGACAAGGCCATGGGAAAGCGCCGACGAACCATCAGCACCTACCACGTCCTGATGGAGGACCCGCTGACCGTCGAGGATGAACTCCAGATCCGAGAAGTCCTGGGAGCGGGCAACGATCTTTCGGCCTCGCCAGGAGTTTTCAACCCTGTCGTGGCACCTGGTGTTCATTTTGAAACATTGGTTGTGGAAAGCAAGGTTCCGACTGGCCAGCGGGGGTCCGAACCTACATTTCAATTTGGAAGGCAGGTCGTGGATACCGGGTCACCTTTGGTTCAGTCTGAAACAACTTCTCGTGAGTTCATTCTGGAACCGGAAAACGTTCGAGGAACGATTCTTAAAAAACGTTTGGAGACGGGCGAACGACGGGATCCAACATCAATTGCTGCGATTGTCTATCAATCTGGACGCGACGACCCACGGAGTGCATTGGCGGCACTGACGCGCCCGATTGATGCTGAACTGAGCCGGTCCGCCCCTGAACGCACCGTTGCGCGACCCCAAACGAGCCCCCAAACCGGCCTTTCAGTGACATTGTCAAGTTATGGTGAAGCGCGTGCACCTAACCAACGGGATGTAGGATCTTCTCTGTCAGGCGCTTCAGCAGTGCCCTCAGGATCGGTTTTGGAAAACCACCCGGACTTTGCACCATTTCTGGAGCGGGCGGAGCAGCTGCTTGGTGACCGGCACAGCCGTGGGTTCTACGTCACCGCGTTACGTCGACTGTATCCGGACCACATGGACATCTGGCACCGGGCACTTGGATTGGCAGCCGAGCAGGCGCCTGAGACAATCCGGCGCTCCCGCGGGGCACTTTTCACGAGCCTGTTGCGGACGTTCGCGCAGAGTGCGGGGATCTCGCTCGCGGCCCGGGTGCGCCCCGGCGCGTGACGCGTGCCCGATGGTCCATTCCCCTATCCCGGCATGCAAGTCCGCGGTTGGTGGTCACTGACGGCAAGCGTCGTCACGCCACGTTCTTGGGAGAGGTAGTCCTTGGCCCCGGCCTGGCACGGCCATCGCCGCTGGCGGTGCCAATCGTGGCTTCATGATTGTGGGGTTGGTGGTCCATCGGCGCTGGTGATGCGCCCGGTTGAATGGCACGAGAAAGGCTGAAGCTACGATGACGGTCCGACCAATCCAGACCTTCACGGTGACCCCGTCGGTTCCGCCCGCGCTTGCCCGTCTCGTCGACATTGCGATGAATGTGCGGTGGACGTGGGACCGCGATGCGCTTGACTTGTTCCGTCGACTCGACCCCACCCTTTGGGAGGCAACTGGTCACAATCCCTGTCTCATGCTTGGGTCCATCGGACAAGCCCAACTTGACGAGGCCGTCGTTGATGACGGGTTTGTGGCGCAGTACGAACGCGTCTGTGGGTCCCTGGACGCGTACATGGGGAAGTCGGTTTCTGCACCGGTCGATGGCGCGTCACACAGCCTGCATGCGAGCCGTCCATGGTTTTCCAAGTCCCATCCGGGCAACCCGCTCCAGGTGGCCTACTTCTCGATGGAATTTGGCCTGACGGAGTGCATGGCCATCTACTCCGGTGGCCTGGGCCTCCTCGCCGGTGACCACCTGAAGTCGGCGTCAGATCTGGGCGTTCCTCTCGTGGCTGTCGGTCTGGCATATCAGGAGGGATACTTCCGCCAGTATCTCAACGCCGACGGATGGCAGGGTGAGCTCTATCCTGACAACGACTTCTACAACTTGCCGATGACGCTTGAGCGTCGGCCGGACGGTTCGCCGGTCAAGGTCACGGTGGATCTCCCCGGACGCGTACTCACCGCCCAGGTCTGGAGGGTCCAGGTTGGCCGGGTGCCGCTGCTTCTCCTTGACTCGAACGTTCCCGAGACCGAGGAGCGAGACCGCGTCTCTTCCCTTCGTTTGTATAGCGGCGACCGCGATATCCGGATACGCCAGGAAATCCTTCTCGGCGTGGGCGGGATGCGTGCCTTGGAGACCCTAGGGTTCCGACCGCAGGTCTATCACATGAACGAGGGGCATGCGGCCTTCCTCGGTATCGAACGCGTGCGGCGCCTGATGGAGGAACACCATCTCAACTTCGATGAGGCACGCGAGGTTGCGTCCGCGGGTGGAGTCTTCACGACCCATACACCGGTTCCTGCAGGCATCGACAAGTTTGTCCCTGAACTGGTCGACCAGTATTTCGGGTCGTGGTATGGACGCCTCGGGGTCTCCCGTGAACAGTTTCTTGCGCTTGGTCGCGAGAACCCGGGCAATAATGGCGAACAGTTCAGCATGGCAATCCTTGCCATCAGACTCGCCGGCGCGACGAACGGGGTATCTCGGTTGCACGGCGATGTGAGCCGCCGCATGTGGTCGCGCCTCTGGCCGGATGCGCCCGTGGACGAGGTTCCGATCGGGTCGATCACCAACGGTGTGCATGCGTTGTCGTGGATATCGGCCGACATGCGAGGGTTGTACGACCGGTACCTGGGTCCGCGGTGGCTTGACGCGAGCATGAATCGTGATGACGACGACCGTGCCGTCTGGGCACGTGTGAATGACATCCCGGGCGAGGAACTATGGCGTACCCACGAAAGGCGACGCGAACGCCTCATCAGCTTTGCCCGGACACGTCTGCGGTCGCAACTGGAACTGCGCGGCGTTTCCTCGGCTGAAGTGGAGCGCGCCTCGGAGGTGCTCGACCCCAGTGCTCTGACGATCGGGTTTGCTCGACGTTTCGCGACCTACAAGCGTGCGACGCTTCTGCTCAGGGATGTCGAACGTCTGCTGCGTCTCGTGAACAACCGAGACCGTCCCGTGCAGTTCCTGTTCGCCGGAAAGGCCCATCCCGAGGACAACGGTGGCAAGGAGCTGATCCGCGAGATCATCCGGCTTGCGCGACGCGATGACCTTCGACACCGGATCGTCTTCATCGAGAACTACGACATCAACGTTGCCCGGTATCTGGTGAGCGGCTGCGACATCTGGCTGAACCTGCCACGCCGTCCCCAGGAGGCGAGCGGCACCAGCGGCATGAAGGCTGCGCTCAATGGTGTCCTTCACCTGAGTGTCCTCGACGGATGGTGGGATGAGGCCTACCGCCCTGGTCTCGGGTTTGCGGTCGGTGGTCGCGAGGCCTATCAGGATGACGCCTACCAGGATGAGGTCGAGGTCCGGTCGGTCTACGACGTGCTTGAGCAGGAGGTGATTCCCGCCTTCTATGACCGTGGTGCCGACGGATTGCCCCGTCGGTGGATTTCAATGATGAAGGCGTCGATGCGCGACCTCGGTGTGGTTTTCAACACCAACCGGATGGTCTTCGACTACACCGATCACTTCTACCTCAAGTCCGCCGATCGGTACGGTCGCCTGCTTGCCAACGGAGCCCGTGGCGCCCGCGACCTCGCCGCGTGGAAACGGCGGATCCGGGAGTGCTGGGGTGACCTCCGCATCGAGCGCATGGAGCCGCCGCCCGCAAGCCTTGCGGTTGGGATGTCCGTGCCGGTGCGTGCCCGCGTCCGGCTTGGACGCCTGTCACCAAACGATGTCATCGTTCAACTCTACGACGGACCAATCGATCCAACCGGGCAGATCAGCCAGGGGAACCCGTCTCCTATGGCATGTCAGGATGGCCTCGGCGGTGACGGCGTGACGATGTTTTCCGGGACCATTTCTTGTCACACAAGTGGATTACACGGTTATAGCATTCGCATACTGCCCGCCCATCCCGATCTGGCGAATGCTCTCGAACCAGCCCTCATTACATGGGCAAGCTAATGTACAGATTATCGTTTCGCCACTAGCCAAGTTCGGCGGCGAGGTCGTCAATGAACTGCCTCGCCGTGCGACCGGACCGCCCGTTGTGCCACGCTGCCCACGCAATTGCCCGACGCCTGAGATCGGCAATTGCGATGGGCAAGCCGCGCAATTGCGCGAGATGGGTTGCGATGGCGAGGTATTCCTCCTGGTTCGGGGACAGGAATGTCAGGGTCAACCCGAACCGGTCGGCGAACGAAAGCTTTTCCTGCACGGTGTCCTGCCCGTGCACGTCGGTGTTCAGGGGATCGGGGCGGTCGCTGAACTGTTCCCGGATCAGGTGACGCCGGTTCGACGTTGCGTAGACCACCACGTTTTCCGGTCGCGCGGTAACGCCGCCATCAAGCACTGCCTTCAGGTCCTTGTACTGCGTCTCGCCGTCCTCGAAGGAAAGATCATCGACAAACAGGATGAAGCGTTCCGGACGGCCACACAGGCACGTGATCAGGGTGGGAAAGTCGCCAAGGCGCGATTTTGGCACGTCGATCAGGCGAAGCAGTCCCCACGGCACCGATCCGGCGTCGGGATCATCTCCCCAGGCAGCCGTGTCAGGTTCCTGGAGGAGCGATTTCACGCTGGACGACTTTCCCGTTCCGCGATCCCCATACAGCAGGACATTGTTTGCAGGACGTCCACGCAGGAGGTTGGCGGTGTTTCGACGCAGCAGGACGCGGGCGTCGACCGTACCGACGAGGTCGTGGGCACGGATTGGGTCGTGAACCATGACCGGGTCGAACCCGGAAAGTTGGTTCGTTCCGGTCGCGCCTCGCCACACAAATGCCCTGGCCCTCGCAAAGTGCCCGCTGCCGTGCATGGAGTAATGGGTGAGCAGACTCTCCACGCCCGCGCGCCCGGCTAGGTCACGAAGGTTCAAGGTCGGTTCACCCTGTCCTTCCGGTCGCACCCTCCGGTCTGGAAGTGCTGGTAGACCTCCGTGAGTTGGGTCGATCCCAAGGGTTTCGGCAATTGCATCCGGGATCGTGGCCCCCAAGGCGGTCAACTTGGCGATCACATCCAGATCGTGGATGGCCGCTTCCGTGATTGCACTGGGTATCGCGTGGCCGGATCCCTGGAGATGGCGCACGATCAACGTCTCGCTGGTGGCGATCGCAGCGGCGAACGCATCGCTGAGGTCGTAGCCGGCACTGGCGAGGTCGCGGAAGAGGCGCCCGTAGGGTGTGGCGGCGGCCGATCGGGTTGCCTCATCTGGACTAGCCAGTCTCGTGAGGATGTCAATCAGGTGCACGAGCGGCGTGCGTGTGGTCAGGTCATCGAACACCAGCAAGCTAGCCGCCCGTGCTGCTGCTTGGGCCCAGAACTGAGGGTTCGGCGGGGGTTCGTGGCGGCCTGCATCGAGCCGTAACGTGGTTTCCATGGTCGCCAGATGATAAAGGGCATTTCGGGCCCCCTTTGTTGCCCAGTTCTTGCCCAGTTCTGCCCCAACTTCGGGGGCACCACTGTGGAGATTTGTCGGCCCTCCGATAGTCACGGTAAGGCAATGGTTACCACAGTATTTGGGGGGCGGTACCCCGAAAGTCCAGCAGAGCGTGAGGCCCGCATCCGTCGATTGGCCGCGATGGTCAAGCAAGGCGCGTACGTGGTTGAGTCACAGCATCTGGCCACAGCCTTGCTCGAATGGGATCCCAAACGAACCGCGCCTCGTGCAGGGGACGGTGAGGGACTTGATCGGCGGCGGGCCTACATGCGTGATTACATGCGAAAACGTCGTGCCGGAAACGGTTCTGGCGATGATGGCGATACCCATGAACCGGTGGGTGCCGTCATCGCAGCGTCGGCCACGGGTCCACCGGGAATGACCGGACTTCCCGGGCCATAGCCCCCGCAAGCCTCTGGAAATGCAGGACTCTCCTGAAGCGAAAAGACCGCTTCAGGAGAGTTTTTGTCGTTTCGGGCCCTGATTGGCCCAGTTTGGTTCGTGTTAACTCCATCCCGGAGACATTCTGTCGATACTTGACGCAAGGGAAGCGCGAGGTTCTGTTGACCATCCCGGCCGTGTGGGTCTGCCAACACACACGGATCGCCGGTTGAAGGTAATCAGTCTCGGGGGTTGCTACGGCTGTCTTACCGTGGCGTCCTGCGCACGTTCCGGGTTGAATGCCGTGGCGAACCATCTCTTTTGGGTAGCCATTGCTGGGTTACGTGCGGTTACGCCGCGGTGACGTCTTCCTGGACGGGTGTCATTTGCCGGCGCGGCGGCCTTTGGTCTCCGCGTTGCTGGTTTCCCTTTGCGCGGCGTGG
>BJHB01000023.1:0-17576 GCA_014191415.1 Chloroflexota bacterium | reverse complement strand
CTGCGGGTGCCGCGACTGACGCTGCTGTAGTTGGAGCCGGTACCTGAACCGGAGCTGGAACCTCAGATACGGGCGAGGCACCGCGCCCACGTGGCTCGATGATGCGGCCAGGCGTCTGGTCCTTCACGCACGTATTCCCGTTCTCTCGCCAGCAAGAGGCGTGGTGCGCTGAGAAACATGACGGGCACAGGACAACCTGATCGGCAACCGCAAACACTCCGCTGCATTTGGGGCATGCGGTGCCCAACCACTTGGAGTTCGCAAGGGTTGCGCGTAGGGATATTGCCGCCCCGGCGGCCCCGCCTTCGGTGCTCACGCGTGCTTCGCCTTCCTGAGTTCGTGCGTAACGTCACGATGGATCACGAGGCACGCCCGTGTTCATCGCTGCGGACCGGCGCCGCCTACGCGACCTCGACGCCCTCGCCGGCTAGGACGAGTTCGAGATCCGCTGTCGGACGACGACCTTCCTTTGCCTGGCGCATGATCTTTTCCTGAAGTTTCAGGATGCCGTGCATCAGTGCTTCGGGACGAGGTGGGCATCCGCCGATGTAGACATCGACGGGAATGACTTGGTCGACACCTTGAACAACGGTGGGGTACCGGTAGTACGGCCCGCCGCAGGTGGCGCATCCACCCATTGAGATGACCCACTTGGGTTCGGGCATCTGCTCCCAGAGAATTCGGACCGCCGGGGCCATCTTGGTCGTGACCGTCCCGGAGACGATCATTAAGTCTGATTGCCTTGGTGTCGCCCCGACCTGGCCAATCAGTCCGAACCGGTCAAGGTCATGCTTGGCCATGAAGGTCGAGATCATCTCGATCGCGCAACAGGCGAGACCGAAGGTCATCGGCCACAGGCTGCTCTTGCGCGCCCACTGGAACAGCTGGTCGACGCTCGTTGTCACGATGCCTTGAGGAAGTCGTGCATAAAGGTTTTCCGCTGGAAGCATCCCGGCCGCGCCGTCATTCAATGGCAGGTCAGGGGCTATGGCGTTCGCGTAAGCCGTTGCAAACGGCGTCGGTGCGCCTAGGTTCACTCCCACGTCAGGACTCCCTTGCGCCAGGCATAGACCAGGCCGAATAGCAGCATCGACATGAACAGCATCATCTCCCAGAACGCGAAGGGGCCGAGCCCCTTGTAAACCACCGTCCAAGGGAAGAGAAATACCGACTCGATCTCAAAGATCAGGAAGAGAATCGCATAGAGATAGTAGCGCAGGTTCATCTGGCTCCATCCCTGTCCGATGGTCGGCATCCCGCACTCGTAGATGCTCTCCTTGCCCCGGGTGCGTACCCGCGGTGCGAGGAGATTGGCAATCAAGAGGGTTAGGGAAATGAACCCGATGCCCAGGAATGTGGCCGCGATGACCGGCGTATAGGTGATCGAATAACTGTCCACGCCCGGAGCACTCCTCGTATCGAGTGACGTTGACCGACGAACGCGGCCGAACGCCCCTATGATCGCACGAAATCGACCGGGAACCCCAGACCTCTGGAGTTCAATAGGGTTGTGCAGGATCACGGTTGGAGCGGCATGGAAGGAACGGCGGGACGATGCGACGGATAGGTATTGGGATCATCGGGTGCGGAAACATCGCACGGTTTCACGCGATGGCATTGAAGTCTCTCGAGGCCGAGGGCGAGTGCGAATTGATCGCGTGTGCCGACCTTGATGGGGAGAAGGCTGCCACGCTTGCGAAGGATCATGGGATTCCGAACCACTACACCGATGCGCGTGCGGTCATCGACCACCCGGGTATCGAGGCAATAGCGGTGTGCACGAACCCGCCGTTCCACTTGCCCGCAACCCTCATGGCCACTGCCGTAGGGAAGCACACCATTGTCGAGAAGCCGATGACGATGGATTTGGCAGAGGCTGACCGCGCGATTGAGGCGACCCGTAAGGCAAATGTCCGGTTCGGAGTGATCTTCATGCGCCGGTTCTGGCCGGCGGCCCTGCGGGCACACGAAGCCATCAAGGCGGGCAAGATCGGGCGTCCCATCAGCAGCGACTTCATGTTCAAGTGGCACCGAGACGAGTCGTACTACCGCGATGCCCCGTGGCGTGGAACGTGGATGGGTGAAAACGGTGCGGCGTTGGTGAACCAGGCGGTCCACGGGATTGACATGTACCTCTGGCTCATGTCGGCAGCCGGGCCGTGTACATCCGTTTACGGCAAATGGGCGAACCTGACGCATCCTTACATTGAATGTGAGGACACTGCGGTGGCGGCACTGCGCTGGGAGAACGGCGCGTTGGGGGTTGCGTCGGTTTCAATCTCGACGAAGCCCACGCTTGGGTCCCGGATTTCGATCACCGGAGAGACTGGCGCAACGATTTCGGTGCTGGAGGACCCTGAAGGTCGGATGGGCGTCAACGATATCTGGACAATCCCGGGCGAGGAAGCTTCGGCAGCTTCGGAACTGGCACGGGCGCGGGAAGCCAAGGAGGAACATTTCTCTCCCTTCCCGATCTGCCATAAATGGCAGCTGCAGGATTTCCTGGCAGCGATCCGTGAAGGACGCGACCCACTCGTGACGGGCGAGGAAGGTCGCCGCTCGATCGAGTTCATCAACGCCATTCGCCAGTCGACGATCAGCGGTTCCGAAGTTCGCCTGCCGCTCTAATCCGTGGGCGTGGCGGGTGTTTGGAACCGGCCACGCCTTGGTCTCGCGTTACTGTCCTGACCGCCGGCGCCTACCCTCCCCAACCCTCCAGGGCGTGGGCACGGAGGTAGTCGATGTTCATTTCCAGTCCAAGCCCTGGCTTGTTCGGCACGAAGAGGTGGCCACCGCGGGTGTCGAGTGGCGTGTCGATGAACGCGTTGTACGCGTCTAGCTTGGACCGCATCGTCTCGAGTTTGTAGAAATTCGGGACGGTCATCATCACGTGGGCGCCGGCGAGGACATTGATCGGCCCGCTCGCATCGTGGGGACTGACGGGGACGTAGTACGCCTCCGCCATGGTGCTGATCTTCTTCAGTTCCGAAATGCCTCCGGTCCACGTGACGTCGGGCATGATGAAGTCCGCTAGGCGCTGTTCGAGCACAGGGACGAAGTCGAAACGGGTATGAAGCCGTTCTCCGACGCAGATTCGGGTCTGCACCTGATCTCGGACCTGGCGGAGTGCGTGATAACTCTCCGGCGGGACAGGTTCCTCGAACCACGTGATGTTGTATGCGGCGAGGCGGTTCGCAAGGCGGATCGCCGTCGGGACGTTGTAGAGGGCGTGCGCATCGATCAGGATCTCGACATCAGGGCCAACTGCTTCGCGAATCGCGGCAATGATGTCGACGCCCTTCTGCTCGCCGGCCGCGCTTATGTTGCCGTCCAGATAGCGGGTCCCGGTCCGTCCCATCTCTTCCCAGAATGGATCGGTCTTGATGGCGTGGACGCCGTCGTTGACCGGAACGAGGGCGTTTCGCGCACTCTCCTCGGGTGTCGTGGCGTACGGGAAGTGGGTGTAGAGGGCAATCGAGTCACGGATCGCGCCGCCAAGCAGCTCGTAGATCGGAAGGCCGAGCGCCTTCCCACGAATGTCCCAGAGGGCGATGTCGATCCCGCTGATGACCGCGGTTGTGAAGCCCCGTGTTCCGACATAGGTGAATGCCCTGAAGATCCGGTGCCAAATCTCTTCGATACGGGAAGCGTCGTGGCCGATAAGCATTGGGGCGAGTTCGCGCACCACGGCACAGACCGCTCGGTTGGCGACGGGGCCGGGATACGTCGTGATCTCGCCCCATCCGGTGATCCCCTCGTCGGTGTCGACCTGAATGAAGACGTACTGGCGGGTTGGCACAGGGGCGGATGATTCGGAGCCCGGTTGACCCTGGGAATACAGGATGCCCGGTTCCCGGTTCGGCACGGCCACAATCCACGGAGTGATGGCACGGATTTTCATGTCTGGTGGTCCTCTTTGGCTGTGTATGTTCAGTGGCCCGTCGGTTCGGTGCCAACCCTGCCCCGATCACCGTGGTCGAGCAGGATGTGCCTGATGGCGTCGGCGTAGAACACTTCGGAGTCGTCTTCCGGGGCGTAGCCGATGGTGACCCGTGCGTTGGCGATGCTCCAGAACCCGCGAGTGTTATTTGAAACACCGTTGACGATCAGGAAGGGCACGCCGTCGCCGTTGCGGATGTCAAGGGTCTCGACACTCCGGACGATGAGTTGGGTCAGGTCTCGCGGACTGATCCACGCGCCAAGGTCGCGCTTGAACCCCACCGGGTTCCCGACGAAGTGCGCCTCCTCGATTTGTCTTGGAGCACCGATCCGCACTTGCACGACCTCCAAACGGCGGCCGGGCGCGCCTGTGGCGTAGGTGAACCCAAGAGCCTCGTAAGCGATCTTGGACCATCCGTAGTAGTTGTCGCTGCGAGGCAGGTCCCCCGGCGTGACCTGGTCGAGGGTGCGTGCGTGTATCAGCGGCTCGTACCAGTCAGCGGCGTGATTCGAGGACGCCATGACGACCCGTTGCACGCCGACCTCGTGAGAAAGCCGGTAGACACGTTCGGCCATGTCTACGTTCACTCGCTCGTCCTCATAGGCAAGCTGGGTTCCAACGGTCACTGGGCCGGTTGGCTTGTGATAGCCAAGGTGAATGACGGCGTCGCATCCGGCAAACAGTGGCCGAAGCGCATGGTCGCTGACCGACTGAAAGTCCAGAACATGTACATCCGGAATGCTCGTTCCGTCGCGGCGGGCACCACGAGCATCGGTGAGGACCATGTCGTAGCGTGTCTGCAAGGTCGGCAGCAATTGGGAAGCGATGTACCCCGTGGCACCGGTCAGGAGCACGCGCAGGCGTCGGGCGGGCGCGTCGGGCAAGCGAGTAGATGCTCCGGTAGGTGCAGGCCGAGGCTGTTGACCGGGCGTGCCGATGACTTGGGCAGATGAGAACGTGGTGGACGGGGCGCCGGCAGACATGAGATACCTCGTTTCAGGTTGTGGTCGGGGGCAGGATAGCGCGGACTCAACGGTGCCGCCTGACTGGGTTGCCACTGCGTACCGTCTCCGGGCAACCGGCGACGGCCTCAAGGTTGTTCCAACCGCAGCACCTTACGTTCGCGTGGGCACTTACCATTTTGTGTTGCGATGACCGTTTCAGAACCCTCGGACCTAGGCGAACGCCTCGAAGACGCTCACGGCAGTTTGCACCGGTCGCCTGAACTGGTGCGGGCATCAGCTCGCGTTGCGGCGATTGTTGCGCGCTATCCGACCCCTCAAGTTCTGACGAGGCGGGACGGTGAGAAGGCCCTCGCTGAAGTTAGGGCGCGAGTCGGCCCACGATTGCGTGATGCAGTCAGCATCGTCGACCGCTACTGCCCAACGGGCTACCCAGTCTTCGAGGACAACGGAATTCCGGGGCCAGGCGGTGCGGTCGGTGTGCGTCTGAGTGCGTGGCACTCGCTGTTCTTTGCACTTGAAGCGGATCGCCCCCCGCCCGCTCGGCATGTTCCACCGGTAGGGGTCTTGCCCGGCGAACCGTACGAAGTCAAGCCTCGTCGGATGCCAGGTGGTCCCTTGCCGCCACCGGACATGAATGCTCCGGTGACGCTTGTGTGCCTCACCCTCCGGTACGACCCTGATAGGGGGTGGGTGGAACTTCGGCGTCGCCTTGATCCACGTTGGGATGACGATTTGATCGACGATCATGTTGTGCCATGCTTGGTGGGGTTTGCTCATGACGCCATGGCGAGGCATGTCGCCGGGCGCGACGGAACACGTGAACGAGCACCGTTGGTCCCGGGGACATAGCGGGCGCCACTCATGGCTAGATGAAGAGGTTGGAAATGCTTGAGATTGGAGCAATGGCACCGACGGATTCGGTGCTCACAGACACTGGTGACTACGTTTCGCTTCAGGATTTTCACGGACAGCGCGTGATGGTGTATTTCTACCCGAAGTCTGATACGCCCGGCTGCACGACTGAAGCGTGCGAGATTCGTGACGATTTCACGGGGTTCGGGGATCTTGGGGTTGTTGTCCTTGGAGTGAGCCCAGACCCAGTAAAGGCGCAAGCCAAGTTCCGAAAGAAGTTTGATCTTCCATTCACGCTGGTTGCCGACGAACACCACGTCTTGGCCGAAGCGTTCGGGGTTTGGGCTTTGAAAAAGTACATGGGGCGGGAGTACATGGGGGTCACCCGATCAACGTTCATCATCGAACCTGACGGCACGATCGGGCATGTCTTCGCCAAGGTCACACCCAAGGGCCACGCCCAGGAAGTTCTCGCCTACCTTCGAGGCTAGCGGTCTTGATCCTGTGCCCACTTGTGGTGGCGTGCACCGTTGAGATGTGCCACCGCTGGCAGTCTCTGGATACTGGTGTGCCGTCGCCGGTACACTGTCTAGGCTAGACCGATGAGTGATGTGATCGCGGCAAGGTTCGACCATATCGTTGTCTCCGTCAAGGACCTGAAAAAAGCCATCACGACGTATCGCGATGGTTTGGGGTTCTCGGTGGTGGCTGCCGGAGAAGATTCGGTTGGTACCACGGCGGCGTCTGTGCATTTCGGAATCTACTCAGTTGAGCTGGTGGCTGTCCGTGACCAGGCAAGTCCGTCCATACGGTGGCTAAAAGAGTGGCTTGACGTCGCGAAGGAGAATCCGCCGAGTTTCGCGGTTGCCGTGGAAGACCTTGAGGGCGCCGTCTCTAGGCTTGATGCCCAAGGCATTCCACACGCCGAGGTCACGGCGTGCGAGCGGGTGCTGCCTGATGGATCAATGGTCCGCTGGCGAGAGGTCATCGTCGCGCCCGAGTCCACCCCTCGGATCCAGTCGCCGACGGTGATTGCCGCATCCGGGAGGGCGCCCTCACTGCCGGCACGTGGACAGCCCGCACCGCGACCGACACTGCCGCCGATGCCGATCCTCGTGGAGTACGAGGGAGGTGACGACGGGCGTCGGGAGGTTGTGGAGCGTCTGGGTGGTAATGCCGAGCACGGTGCTGGGTGGCGCGACCTTCAAAGCGTTTCGGTACTCGTGGCTGATCCGGAGTTCGCGGCGCAGTGCTACCAGACTGCCTTTGGCTGGCCTCGGATCAATGACGGGCTCGCTGGTCGTGGCGTCGTGCTCGGGCTTGGCGCGATACGGCTCGAGCTGATTGCACCACCGAGTGGCGGGCGGGTCTTGCCCCCCGGGCCGCATCCGACTGCGATCGCGTTGCGGGCATCTGACCGGAACGCTACGCTGGAATATCTTCGCGAACGAGGGACTGCAGACGGTGCCGGACGCGGGGTCACCCCGGCGAAGGCACACGGTCTACGCATTGCCCTGCCCTGACGGCCTCGGGACCTCCGTCCGTTAGGGGACGTCGGCCCCCCGTGCTGATGTCGCAGGGCGTTTGACCCCGTGAGGCACGTGACCTAGCCGACGATCACCAAGCGGTACTGGAACAACAATGGCAGATCTCGAAGCGTGGATGCGGGTCGGCTATCCGATCGAAACGGTCCTCGGTGATACCGAACGCGTTCTCGATGCGTGGCAGTCCGGGGGTGTCAAGGGCATCCTCATCGGGCCCCTCCGGTTCGATACCGGCCTGCCAGACGCCCCGTCCATCACTGATTTGCGTGGGGCGCACCTTTGCTCACCGTCCGATCCGCGCCGGGTGGCAGCGTTCGAACCGAACCCGACCATCTACCGAAGGTACGGCGTAGTGGCACCTTCACCCTCGGGCCACGACATGACGGCAAGGTGGGCCGCACTCGGTCAGTTCCTGGATGCGGTCAAGCGCAAGAACATTTCGGTGTGGATCATTGAACCGGATGACGGAATGGTCGCGCCCGACCCTAGCCCGAACGGGGATGCATTGCCTTCCGACCTGCGCCATCGGCTCCTTTTTGAGGAGACGTGGCAACGTGCGTTCATCGCACGAGTGGAGGACACGCTTGGCCAGGTGCCGCAGGCCGACGGCATTATCCTGACTGGGCCGGAGTGGGGGTACCTCCCTGGGACAACGGGTCCGGAAGACTTCCTTGGGCCGTTGCCTGCCACGGCTGCGTCACTCGCTACCGCATTGGGCTTTGACCTTGACCGGTTGATCGCGGCGCAAACACGTTTAGTGACGCGACTGCGCAAGCTCACCCGGGAAGCCGCCCGACTTGGTGCCGGAGGTGGGGTGTTCGCCACCACGACGATGCTGGGGAATGATCCGGGAATTGTGAGTTGGCTCACCTTCCGTGCGCGCGCACTATCGAAATTCCTGCTAGCGGTTCACGATGTTACGGAACGCCTCGGCAAGTCACGTGGCAAGGAGGTCAAGTTTGGCCTAAACCCCCTCATGCCATCGTTGGCGCCGTTGGCTGGCTACGACTTTCCCGGTCTTGCCACGGTGTGCGACATGATCGTACCCCGTTTCGGCATCCATCATCGGGGCAGTGATGGCCTGTATGGACTGCTCTCGAAGTGGGTTGCGGCGATGAATGAGTGGTCGTCATCGCTCTGGGAGGCGGAGTCGTTCGAGGCTGTCGGGGCGCTGACCGGCTTACACCTGCCGAGTTCTGACCCGGCCGCTCCGGCTGGTCAACGAATGCTGTCATTGCGGGATTTTGAGCGCGGGTATCCGGACGCATTCTGGCGTGAGGTCATGGTGCCCGAGGCACGTCGTGCAATCGCGCAAGCCGACGGGTACCCGTGGAGGGTCCTTCCCTCGGTCGGCACCGGACGCCGTCCCAAAGGAGGTGACCCTGTCGGGGTCGCCGACTTCCGCCGGCTCCTCGACGCAATCAAAGAGGGCGGAGTGCGGCAGGTTGTTTATCACAATTACGCTCACCTCACCTCTGGCGAATGGTCGATGCTTTCCGAAATCAGCGGAACGGCCTGGCGCCCCGGTTCGGGCACCCAGAGTGGCTACGAACCACCAGATCTCTAGCGAAGGGATCAAGCGCGCTTGATGACGCGATGCCGAAGGCGATGCCAGTCCTTCAGGGCCTCAGACCCGCAAATTGCGGTGCGTTGAGGGGCGACGGGTGTTCGGCATTGTTCCTTAGTGGCCATTGAGGGTCACCTTTTAGGTCCGGTTCTCAGACGAACCCTCCCGTACACTTTGCCCGAAATGTCTGGTTCTGGGCTCGCACGGTTAGTGGTCTTCGTCGCGTTTTTCGACCTTTTCTGCCAGTTCCCGATTGTTGCCCCGTTCGCGCGCCAGCTTGGTGCGGATCCCTTGGTAGCTTCGGTAACTGTTGCCACCTATGATGTGGCAAATCTTGTCGGGAACCTTGCAGCTGGGTTTGTTCTTATTGGTGTAGGCCGGCAGCGAACGCTCGTGGGAGGGTTGCTTGCCTCGGCCATCGCGCTGGCTCTCTATGGCGTGGTGTCCGAACCGTGGCAGTTCGGAGCCGTACGTGCCCTGCATGGGCTCGGGCAGGCGGTGCTTTCGCCGGGTGCCTTCACCCTCCTGAGTGACAGTGTTATGCCTTCTCGCCGCGCCCAAGCGATGGGCACAGCCGGTGCGTTCATCGCGATTGCTGCCGTGATTGGTCCGGCGGTAGCGGGCATCGCTGGGACAGCGTTTGGATCAGTCGTGGTGTTTCAGGCAGTTGCTGCGCTGATGCTCGCGGCAAGTGCAGTCGTGGCATTGCTTGGCAAGAACGTCGAGGTGTCGGCAGATGCGAGGGAACGGTCTACCGACACCGTGAAGGTCTCGCTTGGTTCAATCCTTAGACGTCCCCAATTGATTGTGGCGAATGTTGCGTGTCTCGCGTGGACCGCCGGGATTGGCACCTTGGTGGTTCACCTGCCCCTCTTGCTGGAAACGCGGGGGGCTTCGGCGAGCGTACGGGGCACGGCGTTCAGCGTGTATGCGCTCGTGTCGCTCGTTCTTTTCGCAAGACCGTCGCCGTGGTTAGTGAACAGGTTCGGGCGCCTGCTTCCGCTCGCCGGCGGCTTGTCATTGATCGGCATTAGTTTGCTGGGTTTGGCTTCGACCACCACCACAGCGGGTGTCTACGGTGCGATGGCGCTTTTCGGGTCGGGCTTCGGCCTGCTGTTCCCGGCGGTTACGTCGTACATCGCTGACCACTCTTCCCCTTCAGAAAGAGGCATGGCATACGGCGTGTTCTACGCGGCGTATTCACTCGGGGTTGTGGCAGGTGAGGTTGGCAGCGGTCAGCTCGCAGAGGTCTTCGGGGCAGCGACAGTCGCTCCCTTCGTTGCATTCGGCTGCCTTGCCCTTTTTGTCACCCCATGGGTGGTGTTGGTGAACCGGCATGTTGCGCCAGTCCGCGCGATCGCGCCGGCCCAATAGGCCGCTACTTGTGACAGACGTCTAGTAAGAGAATTTGGTCCACGTCGCGTCGTCTGGCTCTCCCCAGCAGACCCGGATGGTTCGCGCGCCGGTGTCGGCTACCCATGCGGCGATGGTGCGTTCCCGACAGATACTGTCTGGATACCCAGTCCGGTCCGAAAGGGCCGAGATCATGTCCTGCACGTTCATGTTGGGCCGGACAAGCTCCCGGGCCCTACCAAGGCGCGCGATGGAGTTCGGGCGGGGGTCTCCGGCCCGTTGCGCAATCTCTGGCGTCAGGTAATGATTGCTGTGGGCGTACGCTCCGCGCAGGGTGGCGTCGTTGACGGTCACGGTGGTGGCCGTCGTCTCAACATTGACGATCCGGTGGCCATGCACCAGGAAGTAGTTCCACCCCCCGCCGCGAGGCATCTGGTGGAGCAGCTCGATTGCCTCATCAATTGACGGTTGATTCAGGAGGACGCGGGACACGCAACTTCTCGGAACCCCGTGGCGGCGGTCCGGGTCTGGGAGGGCATCGATCATGATCATCAAGCCGTGTCCGTTAACCGCGGCTGCGCACCCGGCGAGGGACATGGCGTAGTTCAGTGCTGAGAACCGGTTTGCCACCTTGCTTCCCTCACTGAGGACAGTGGCGTCAAGGAGGTAGATGCCATCCAGGTTCTCAGGTGAAGAGTCCTCGGTATGCCCGACCACGACACCCTGTTCGCTTCGGCTGGCGATGCTTGTGCAGCCACCGGGAGCGGCATCCGTATCGGTGGGAGTGACCACATCAAGGGAACGCGGGACGCCAGTGTCCGCAATATCCGGATCAAGCGACGCGGCTGGGTCGGGCGTTGGTCGGTCGGGGCGTGACCATAGGAAGGCCGAGCCTGGGGGACGCGACTCAAAGCAGTTGAGACGAAAGAGTGTTTCGAAGGAGACATCTGCACCCAACGCCAACCCTTCGAGTTCGCGGAGTGCACCGGGCGTGTACCGTTCAGCGAACTCCAGGTACGGCTCAATCTGCGCACGGAGTGTCGCGTCGTCAGTCCCTTCGGACGCAAGAACCTCGTGGGCGATCTCGACAGCACTCACGATTTGCCTGCGTCGATACGCACCCATGGTGCGTCCAAGGGCGGTGTGACCGCCGGAGAAACGGAGAACTGGCAGGGTTGCCCCCGGGACTGCTTTGGCCATTCGTGGGCTACCTACCTTGGTGTTCGTGCGGAGTTCCAAGTTGCGCGGTGCGGTGTCAGTGTGTAAGGAAGGGTGCCTTGCCGAAGCCGTCTACGACCCGGCGAAGATTGTGTAATGGCTCATTTCGGGCGCACCGTCCAAGGTGTGGGCGAAGTGGCTGCGCCAGACCGGGAAGAGCGGGCCGCCTCGGAAGCCGACCATATGAGCGTCAACATTTGTCCACCGAATGGTGAGAAGGAAGTCCGACGGACTTTCGATCCCTTGGTGGAATGCGCTCTCGAGATAGCCATCTGCCTGTGAGATCACGGCGCGGGCCGCTTGCAAACCTTCACGAAGCGCGTCGGCCTGATCCGACTTGGCGCGTAGGCGGACGACTTCAACAATCATGATGCACTGAGGGTGTCATGGTGACCATGTCGCCGTCAACCGGTCGGTCAATCCGGACGGGGATATACTCGCGAACGGCGCCGACACGGTTCGTGTGGTGACCCTTGATTGAGAGGCTGATCCCATCGATGTCGGCACGTGTCCTTGCTACCGCGCGAAACGTGCGTCTGGTGCTACCCGATTACGCCGACCGGTTGCGGGAAGCCGGGATTGAACTGCTGATCCCGGACACAACGGCGGTGACGCTCACCGAAGCTGAGTTGCTCGACCAACTGCCGGGGTGCATCGCAGCGGTTTCAATGCCCGATCCATACACGGAAGCGGTGATTGCAGCGGCATCGCCAACTTTGAAACTTATTGCACGATCCGGGGTCGGCTACGACTCAATTGATCTTGAGGCCGCGCGAGCTCACGGTGTATGGGTGACGAGTACCGTTGGTTCGAACCACGATGCGGTCGCCGATTACACGTTCGGCCTCATGCTCGACCTTGCGAGGCGTGTCACCGAAACCGCCAACGCGACCAGGAATGGCACATGGGCACGGTTTCCAGGGTTCGAGCTTCGGGGCAAGACCCTCGGGATAGTGGGAACGGGCCGCGTGGGTCGTGAAGTTGCGGCCCGGGCGGTGGGTTTCGGACTGAAGCTGGTTGCGTACGACCTGTATCCCAATCATGATTGGGCAACGCAATCAGGCGTTTCCTATGTATCGCTTGACGAATTGATGGCTGCAAGCCACATTGTCACACTGCACGCGCCATCCACGGCGGGTACCCGGCACTTGATCAATTCCACATCGCTCGCGCAGGCCCGTTCGGGCGTCTGCATCATCAATACCGCCCGTGGCGAGCTTGTCGATGAACACGCCCTGCTCGAGGCGTTGGTCACCGGTCACGTGGGCGGGGCAGCGCTGGACGTCTTCCGCGATGAGCCACCAACCGCTGCACAGGCGGCGTTGATCGCACACCCGAAGGTCATCCCGACATCACACTGCGCCGGTGCGGCGATCGAGGCGCAGACACGTTCGGCGGCGATGTGCCTTGACGAGGTCCTCCGGGTTCATCGGGGCGAGCGACCATTGCACGTCGTTCCGGAACTTTCCTGACACCGTGAAGCGGTTGTCACACCGTCGAATTTGGAGCGCAAGATGACAGGGAACCCGTCTCGAAACGTCCGTCTCGTGATCGTTGGTCTGGGTGGCATTGCTGTAGACGAGTACCTGCCTCAGATCGCCCAAATGTCGGGTGTCGAGATCGTTGCCGTGTGCGATGTCCGGGCGGATTGGGCGGCGACCCAGGCGTCGCGGTTTGGTGTTCACCATGTCTTCACGGATGTTGACAAGCTGATTTCATTTGCACAGGCTGAAAATGTTGACGCGCTTGTTGATCTGGCAAGCATTCCGGCGCACTTTTCGGTCAATCTTGCAGCCTTGAAGGCTGGCCTGCATGTCTATTCGCAGAAGCCTCTTGCCTCGACGGTCGAGGAGGTTTCTACGTTGATGATCGAGGCGGCTGCGCGAGGTCTCCACATTTCTGCGTCTCCAATTCACATGCTGCGCCCCGAAATTCGGGAAATGAAACGCCTCGTGGGTGCCGGTGTCCTCGGAAAGATCTCACTCGCCCGGGTCCGGTCGTCTCACGGTGGGCCGGAGTACTTCCAGTATCGCGATCATGACCCGTCCTGGTTCCATCAGGAAGGTGCGGGTCCGCTGCTGGACATGGGGGTCCATGGACTGACGATGATCACCGGGATCCTTGGTCCCGCCCGGGCAGTGAGTTGCCTGGCGGGCACCTCGGAGGCGGTCCGAACCGTTCGGTCGGGTGCCTTTGATGGCAAGGAGATACACACGGGTGTGCCGGACAATTACCTCATCACGCTGGACTTTGGAAATGCGACCTTTGCGGTTGTGGACAGCAGTTACTGCGTGAAGGCGGCGAATGGGCCTTCTATGGAAATCTTCGGGAGCAAGGGATCGCTGTCCGTCGGGAGCCCGGGCGGAGAGCGTGCCGGTGGCCCGCCTTTCGAGATTTACCTCGATGATGCGGAGCACGGCGTGCGTGGCTGGATGTCGCCAATGACACGGCTTGACCGGGCCAAGCAGGCTGTTGGCGTTGAGGATCTGGTTGGGGCGATCCGCGACGGTCGTGAGCCCGTCCTCACGGCGGCACATGCTCGTCACGTTCTTGAAATCATGAACGCTTGCCCGGTAGCGGCGCGCGATGGCCGCACCGTTCCACTATCGACGAGTTTCTGAACGCATCCGATTCGCCGAGTTTTGGTCCGTGGCATTCATGGGTCGGATGGTGGTTGGTGCCCTTGCGTGGGTATGGACGCGGGTCTTCACCGAACGTGTCCGCGTCCGAACGATGTGGCTCCTCAATGAGAAGGTTGCGGTTCGAGTTGTGGGGATCGTCCGAGGTCCAGACGGTGCGATCCTGATGGTGGCTGATCCATCCGGCAGATGGACCTTGCCGGGTGTCCCACTCGGGCGTCTTGACCAACCACAATCACGGCTGCGAGACCACCTGCAAGGTACGCTCGGTATTGGGGCGAGTAATTGGCGGCCCGTCTCGGCCCGCCGATCGCGTCATGCGGGACTGGAGTGTATCTACACGTGCGATGTTGCCAGCTTGGATCCTCGCACGAACGCTGCCGTTGCCATGAAGTTCATGACGGTGAGCAATCTTGACCCTTCGGTTGACGATGCATCGGTCGACATCATCAGGTTGTTCGGGGCTGGCAACCGGGATGGTGCCGTTGATGGCTGAAAGCACGCGACTGAGGCAGTGGTCCCGGCGTGACGGCCTCACGACCGCGGCGATTATTGCCGGAGGGGGCGTTGCCGGGGTTGGCTTGGGCATTGCCATTGAGGGCATGCCGGTTGGCGAACCCGCCGCACTGGGAGGCCGGATTGGCGGGTTTATTGGGACGTGGGAACAACGCGCGTCCGGATATGCGCCAGTCCGGGCCGCCGGAGACCGTGGAGAGCTACGCCTCGCGTGGATGATGCCTCCAGGCAGGATCGTGGCAGATGTCCTACCAGGAGGGCGCGTGCGTCAAGTCTCGGTTGGTCGTGAAAGGCAGAGTTCGAATGCGGTCGATGTCGATCCGGATGACTGGACAATCGTTGAAGCCGGGACGGTTGCGCGCGCGTGGTTGCCAACAGACGCGGTGTTTCAGGGTGTAGAGGCATTTGTCGTTGGTGACCGCGAGGCTGGGCCTCGCGAGCGCTTCGAGAGCCTATCTCTGGCAAGAGTGCTGAGCGTTGCCGACTACCGGAGTTCGCGCGCCGAAGGCCCCCCGGGTGCGTGCCTTGCCCAGTATTACGTGACCAATGCCGGTGCCGTGGCGTTCATTCTGGTAGGACTGGCATGACGTTGGATGAGCGCGCTCCCGACCCACGTGATCCTTCGCGAGATGGCGATGCCTATCGAGAACAGTTGGTCGGCGGGTTCAAGATGAGACCCATTGCCACCTGGGCCATCGGGGTATTGGTTACTGCAAGTGTCGTCGTGGCGTTTGTCGGCAGGCACGGCGGGACTGTTGTCCTGTCTGCACTCCTGGCCTTGGGTGCGCTTGGCATTTATCTGCTTTCGTCACCTGACGGCGACCCTGCTGACTCTTGAAATGCCTAAGGCCCGGTCATTCGTGACCGGGCCTTCGGGTAGCTGACCTGGCTTGGTCGTTACTTCGAGACCGGGGTGACCACCTGTCCGTCCCTAAGGTCCTCCACGCCGGTGACAATGACCTTGTCGCCTGCGCTCACGCCTTCGAGGACCTCAACGAGGGTTCCCGTCGAGAGACCGACTTTGACGGCACGACTCTCAACCTTGTTCCCAGCTCCGACCACGAAGAGCTGGCTCTTTCCGTTGGTCAGGATGATCGACTCGCGGTTCACCACAATGGCATTCGCGCGTTCCTCGGTGGCGATTGAGGTGTTTACGAACATGCCGGGACGCAGGCGGGTGTCTGGCTTCACAAGGCGGACGCGGGCGGTGAATGAACGGTTTCGTGTGTCACCGGACGGAGTGACAGCGTTGATCTTCCCTTCGAGCGAAACGCCAGGGAGGGCAGGCGACGTCATGGTGACGGACTGTCCTTCCTTCACGGAACCGACCTTGGCTTCCTCAACCGGGATCGTGATTTCGATTGCTGAGGAGATGACCGTGACTACTGCCTGGCCTGGGTTGAGCAGTGATCCGATGGAGGTGTTGCGCGCAGTGATCACCCCGTCGATCGGAGCGTAAATGTACGTTTCGGCAAGGTTGGCCTGTGCGAGGCGGACGGCGGCCTCGGCTTGCGCCACACCGACGCGAGCGGTCTTCAAATCATCCTCGGTGTACGGGTTGGCACGTAGCTTGTACGCGCTGGCCGCTTGGTCGGCGGTTGCACGGGCCCCGTCGGCTTGACTGCGGGCACCGGCAATCTGGGACTCGGCACCAGTGCGCTGCGACAAGAGAGCGTTGACCTGAGCGGCCGCTGCAGCGGCCTGAGAAGCCGCAGCCTCTGCCTGGATTGCCGAGGCGTCCGCGCTGGCTTCGGCGGCTTGGGCCGAAGATTCCGCACCGAGTGCCTGGGCCTCAGCGGCCTTCGAAGCCTCTTCAAGGGACTTGATGTCGAACTCTCCGGGGTTGACGACCTTGGCGCGCTGGTTCTCGGCAACCTTCAGGCCTTCCTTGGCGGTCTGGAGGTCGAAGCCAATCTGGCGCTGCCGGAGTTCGAGGTTGAGTTGGGCCTGTTCGAGGGTGAGTTGGGCATTCTTGACGCGGACCGGGTCAGGATTGCGGGTCAGGTCAACGGTGGCCTGCGCGGCTTCGACGGCGAGTTGGGTCTTTCGGAGGTCCCATCCTGTTGCGCCGGCTTGGGCCTTGTTGTAGGACTCGCGGGCGGTGTCGCGACGGATCCGTGCTTGCTCAATATTCGCCTGAGCTGCGACGACACCACCTTCGGCCTGGGCGAGAACCGAGTCGGACACGACAGTTGGGCCGTACGTGGATCGGCTGCGCTTGGCCGCGTCATATGCCTTCTCGGCGATTCGCAGGCTGTCACCCGATGCTTCGTACGCCTTGTCGGCGCTCTCATACGCCAGACGGATCGATTCAAGGTCTTCAGCGCGGACTGGAGCCTCGGTGAGGTTCGAAAGCGTTGCCTTGGCGACATCGAGTTGTGCCTGAGCGGCTCGGAGCTGCTCCGGGCGGGCAGGATCCTGCGCCTGCTGAAGTGCGAGGCGGGCGGCTTCGACCTGAGCCTGGACAACCCGGATTTCCTCGTCACGTTGGGACGCTTGGGAAAGCCGGATCTTGGCGGTCTCGACCTGGCTCTCAAGTAGAGCGAGATCTTCGGGACGTGGGTTCTTGAGCTGGTCAAGGCGGACTTTGGCGGCATTGGCCTGAGCGCGAGCGGCACTGGCCTGGTTGCGCGCGCCGCTGGCTTGGGCACGTGCGCCTAGGGACTGCGTCTTTGCTGCCTGTGCCGACGCCTTGGAGGCGTTCGCTTGGTTGGTGGCGGCATCGATCTGGGCGTCAAAGGTGGTTAGAGACTGTTCCGCGACAGCCGCTTGCGATGCGACGGCGTCCGCTTGCTTCTCTGCAGCGGTGCGCTGGGCGGCGGCCACGGCGACATCGTCAGCGCGTGGTCCCCGTTCGAGTTGGCCCAAGCGCACCTGGGCACCCATCAGTCCGGCTTCGGCTTGGGCAACCTGTGCTTCGATGATCACCCGATCAAGTTCGGCGATCAGTTGCCCGGCCTTCACGGTTTGGCCGACTTCGGC
>BJHB01000022.1:0-17610 GCA_014191415.1 Chloroflexota bacterium | reverse complement strand
GGTGTCGGCCACCCAGACGTGATTGGTGCGGGAGAGATCCCGCCGACGGGGAGGCACGACGGACCAGATCGGGGGCCGGCACGGCGCGGCGCGCCCACACCCCGGGTAGCCGGGCGACGCCACGCCGGCTGCAGCGCATGCCGTGTGCGACGAGGTCGGCATGAATGCGGTGACTGCCGTAGGTGCCCCGGCTGCGGGCATCGCAGTCATGGATGGGCATGCCCAACGCGTCCGGGGCCACTCGGCGCGGGTTTTCGGCCGCGAGGCGCCGGAGGCGGTCCTTCCATGCGTAGTACCCCGACCGGGAGACACCCATGGCTTGGCAGAGGGTGGCAACCGGCCAGCATGACACCAAGCGGGTGACAGCCGCGAACCGCAGTGCCGTGGGGAGATCCGCCTGGACGACCTGGTCGCCAGTAACGGGCGTCACGGTCACCGCCTGCGCCGTCCGTTGGTGGTAGCCTCGCTGCTGATGATGCGGAGGGCGTCACGCAGAGCCGCGATCTCGCGCAGGCGCAGGCGGTTGTCAGTCCGCAGGGGCGGACCAGTTCGGCCTGCAGGGTCTCGGAGAGGGTTCCCTCGTGGAGCTGGCGCGGGTCGTGGCGGGCCTGGACGACCCAGTCGAACACGCGGTCAATGCTGATGCCCAGTTCCCGGGCAACATGGGTCATGAGAACGCTCATGAACCGTGTCAGCAGGACGGCCCGGTGACGGAGCTCCGGGGAATACGGTCCGACTATGGCCGGATGATCGGCATGGGCAGATCAACGAAGGTGACAGTGGCAGGTCAAGGCTGGTTGGTGGAGGACGTTCCTGGTCCCCGTGCAGGTACCGGAACGGGGACAATGCGTCAACGGGCCATGATGTCTCCTTGCCCGGCCAGTGTGGCCAGTGCGCCGGCGACTATCCACTCCTCGGGTGCCAGTCCACATCGACCAGTGTGCCCCTGCGGACCATCCGGCCTTGCGCCTCGAGCACCTCGTTCACCGTCCGGAGAAGTGCGGGGGCCAGATGGCGGCGCTCGAGGAGATGGCGGAAGCGCTGGATGGTAGTGGCATCCGGGATGCACGTGGCGCCGGGGGCGATGCCGGCAAACGCCCGGTGAAGCGGGATGTCGCACAACGCCTCGCGGGCCACCTCGACGACGAGCGAGAACCGCTGCTGCAGGAAGTGGACCCGCGCCAGCAGTCTGACCGGGTACGTCGGGCGTCCCGTGGTGCCCGCCTGGTTGAAGGGGGCAATCCGGTCGACGAGGGCGTCGCAAGGGACAACGGCGAGCATCTCCACAACGAGGGCCGGCCGGCGCGTGCGCCTGGTGGATCGTTCGAAACCATTCGCGAAGCTCGACTGGTTCATGCCACCATGCTTCCTGCAACGGCACAGAAGCCACTCCCATTTGCAGTCAATCCTCAGCCCCGCGTGAGGATTGAACTCGAGCTCCGCTGCATCGCCGTAGCGCGCGCTCCAACTGGGTTCAGGTTAGCGTCAACGGTACCTTCGCCAGCGAGTTCACGGGGTGAGTAAGAGATGTGAAGAAGGTACGCCGCTGGAAGTACACCAAGGGAAGTTGCCACACGCGCCTTTTCTTCCCAAAAAAAACATGTTGGGTGACAAGTGCAAATGCACTTGTCACCCAACGATCTCTGATCGGACATTCACCTTGGGCACCCCGGGAGCGGATCAACCCTTCACGCTGCCGGCTGTCAATCCCTCTACGAGAAACCGCTGCGCCATCGCATAGAACGCAACAACCGGGATGGACATCGCCACGGACGCTGCCATGATCGGGCCCCAACGGAACACGTCCCCAATGATCCACCGCCCGAGGCCGACCGGCAGGGTCGTTCCGCTGTTGCTTTGAATGAACACGAAGGCGAAGAGAAACTCGTTCCACGCATTTGTCAATGCGAACAGGGCAACAGCCATCAATGCCGGAAGCACAAGCGGTAGTACGATGCGGAAGTACGCTTGGAATCGGTTGCACCCGTCGATCAGCGCCGCTTCTTCGAGTTCCTCGGGAATGCTACGGTAGTAGCCCATCAGGAGCCAGCACGCGAAGGGCAACAGGAACGTGGGGTACGCAACCATCAGGCTCCCCAGCGAGTTCGTGAGCTGAAGGGACGCAAAGATCTGGTAAAGCGGCACCACGAGCATGATCCCGGGCATCAGGTACGTCAAGAGGATTGCCGTGGAAACGAACCCGGCACCCCGCCACCGCAGCCGTACGAGTGCGTACGCCCCTAGGGCGGAAGCAATCAGGCTAATCGCCATGGAGACGATGGCAACCCTCACCGTGTTCCACAGCCACAAGGGAAACTGGGCGGTATTGGTGAAGATTTCCTGGTAGTGCACGAATGTCCATGGTGCGGGCCAGAAGATGGACTCAAACTTCTGGAACTGAAGCACCGACTTGAACGACGTTATGATGATCCAGTAGAAAGGATAGAGTTCAAGGAAAGTCACTATCAGGATTGTCAGGGTAATCCCGATGGCTGAGAGGGCGCGCAACACCCGTCGCTTCGACCGGGACGCCACCACCGATCCAGCCGGGAACAATGCCCGGCTTAGCAACCCGAAAGACGCTTCCACAACCTGATTGATCGCCCAAAAGATGGAAACGCCAAACCGGATGATCATCTTGGCCGGCCACACGACGAATAGGACGCCCTTGTAGATTGCACTTTCCTGTTCCTGGCCACCACGCTGTCCCGCCCGGATGAAATGCCCTAGGACGATGACCGCAAGACCAAGGAGAGGAGCGACAAGCAAGGCAACGGCGACGGCGTGTCCGTAACGCAGTGTTCCGATCAACTCGTATGCCCGAACCGCGTACAGGCGGGTGGCACCGCCAGGACCACCTCCGGTGATTAGGTAGACGAGACCAAAGGTATTGAACGTCGAGACCGTCGAGAACAGGGTCTCAACGATGATCACGTACCGGAGTCCCGGCAACGTGATGTGCAGGAAACGTTGCCACGCGTTTGCGCCATCCACGGCCGCCGCGTCGTAGAGCTCGGCATCAAGCGACTTCAGCCCGGCGAGTGAAAGCAACACGAAGAAGGGAACCCCCTTCCAGACGTTGACCGCCACCATCGCGTGCAGGGCGAGGTTCGCATCGCCGAGCCAGGGAATTCCCTTGAACGCGGGACCCCACACCGCCGCGCCACCAATCAGGTCGTACACCGCTCCAATGGTCAGGTTCAGCGCACCGAACTGGGGGTTGTACATCAACCGGAAAGTCGCTGCGGTCACGACCTCGGGAACGATGTACGGCGCAAGGATGAGTGCGGTCAGGATCCCGGAAAAGCGCTTGACATTGTGAAGGGCAAGTGCCGTCGCGAGCCCGATGAAGAACTTGACGAGAACGGCCTCCGTCGTGAACTGCAATGTCAGCCAGAAGGACCGGCGGAAAATCGGATCTTCTATCTGTGTCTGGTAGTTGCCCAATCCCACAAAGGCACCCCAGCGATCACCGATGACGTTGTAGAAACTCATCCGCGACGCTTCCATGAGCGGCCATGCGATCAGGCCACCAAGCAGGAGCAGCATAGGCGCGGCGAACACATAGGCGGTTGCCCAGTCCTCACCGAACGCCCGACGCATGAGGACTGGTAAACCACCCGACCGACGCACACCTGACATTTGCGTCGCGGGGAGAACTGGATCAGGCTTGATCAACACTGCCATTGAGACCCCTGTGCAGGGATATGAGTAGTCGGCGATGAGTACCCGATCACCGCAGTGACCCACACCCAGGCCATACCTCTTGGACCGTCCACGCCTGCCCTCCGACGGTTAGGATGCCAACGCCTCGGTGGGCCTACTCGCCCTTCTTTCCGAAGTCCTTGTAGATCTGGACGGCCCGGACATGTGCGTCGCGGACAGCCAGGTCGACACGCTTGCCACCGAGAATCTCACCCATCATGTCGGTCATGACGTTGGAGTCGTTCACTGCTTCGGATGCCTCGGAAAGCGGACCGCGCCATGCAAGCCCCTGGAACGGCGGTTCATTGAACGCAACCTTCCTGAACGCCATCGCAATCCGGTTGCGGGTGACATCTGGGTGGTCCCAGTACTTGGCCCACGCCGGCACCACGTACCCGAAACTGATGTTAAGGATTGCCGTCTGCTGCTGTTCGGACAAGAGAAACTCGCTAAGCGACGCGGCCGCTTCGTAGTTCTGCGACCCCTTCATGTAGTAGTGGTAGTGGAGTGCCGAGCCCTGTAGGCGCAATCCAAGGGGCCCCATCGGGACGGGCACGAGCATGGTCACATCGCCAACGGGATTGCCGTCATACTTCGCTTTCGCGAAGATCGTTCCGGCATTGGACGTAAACCCGATCACCCCGGCAAGGTATGCCTCATTGTTTGAGAGGTCGTTCCAAGCATTCACTCCGGGAGGCACCATGTCTTGGTACTTCCGGTCGAGGTAACAATCGGCAAGCCACTGCATTCCGTCTATTGTCTCGGGCGAGTACAGGGTGACCTTCTCACCAGTCTCGTCGGCCAGTGCCCCGCCGAACTGCTGCATCACCGTTTGGACCAGCGACTCGCCGTCACCGGACCTGTTGGTCGTCATTCCCCACCCGTAAAAATTCTCAGTTGGGCGGGAGACTGCCAGACAGGCTTCACGCAGCTTGTCCCAAGTGTCAAAGCTGCCATTCTCAATGCTGAACCCAGCTGAGCCGAACTTGTCCTCACGGACCCAGTAGGCGCCGGACCGGTCGTAGTATGGCACCCCAATCCATTTGCCTTCGACGAAATGCGAGGCGCGCGCACCAGTGTTCACCGCCCCGTACTTGATCTCCATCGCCTTCACATTGTTGGTGACATCACGGGTGAGGTCGAAGAAGTTGAGCTTGCGGGCTGAGAGGTCGCGCATGATGATGTCCACCGGTTGGTTCGCGGCTTTCTGGGCCTGCAACTTCTGGTAGATGTCACTGCTGCCAAGAAAGCCAGCCACGTCACTGAGATCAAGTTGCGAGCCGATGCCATTGTTTTCGGCCCACTCGGTGATTGTCTTCTTGAGGTATGCGTTGTGCTCCGGGTGCCAGTCGACCATCGTCACCACCTGGAACTTCCCAGATACCTTCGCCAGTGCGGAAACGCCAGCCTGAGCGACGCCTGCCAGGTTCGGTGCGATACCTCCTGCAATTGCTGCCACCGCCCCGGCAACACCTGAGGCACGCGACAACACACCACGACGCGTAACTGCTGCGCCCATGAGTCAATCCCCCTTCAACAATTCGTGACCGCGACGACGCAAAGTCCGCGGCTCCTCAGGCCACGTTCAGAGCGCGAACTTCAATCGAAATGGCACCTCCGCGCGCATCTGGACAAGCCAAGCGCCCACGGAACCATCTGCGACAAAACTCTGACCGCATTATGGGGCCATTTCGCGCACGTGGCAACCGCCACCGCCGCTCGTGTCACAAATCGGTGACAATCGCGGAACGCAATTTCCGGATGTGCCCCCGGCATGTCCCAAAATCACCAATCCTGGAGGCCCGCATGACCAGCCCGCGTCCGACAGGCCCGAAGTCGTGGCCATCAATTCGCGCTTATGACGGCCCTCACCGCGCACGGGTTGCCATGCCCGTCGGCGGGATTGGCACCGGCACCGTTTCACTTGGAGGACGAGGCGACCTGCGCGATTGGGAAATCATCAACCGACCGGCCAAGGGCTTCGCACCACGCCCGGCATTCCTTGCATTGCGAACCCGCGATGCCTCCGGGTCAATTGCCGTCCGGGCCCTGGAAGGACCTCTGGACGATCATCTATATGAGGGCCCGCTCGGCGCAACTGCACCAACCCACGGACTGCCACGGTTCCGCGAGGCTACCTTCCACGCGGCATACCCATTCGGGCGGGTCGACCTGCAAGACACCGACATTCCCCTGCACGTATCCCTCGGCGCGTGGAATCCGCTCGTGCCCGGGGCGGTCGAAGACAGCAGCCTTCCACTTGTTGCCCTCCAGATCGGCTTGACAAACCCGGGTTCCACGCCCGTCGAGGCATCCGTTGCCTTCGTCTTGCGCAACTTCATCGGCACCAACGGCGAGACGGGTACACCGAACCGCAATGTCAACGAGTTCCGGTCCGGCACCACCGCCGATGGGCGAACGCTGACGGGTGTCCTACTACGCACCGATGGCCTCGCCGATACCGATGAGTGTTGGGGCACCGTCGCCATCACCACGCCCATGCCCGATGTGACAACACGCCTTGCCTGGACAAGCGCCGGTTGGGGCGGCGCCTTCCTCGAGTTCTGGGACACCTTCACCGCAACCGGTAATGTCACGCCAGTCGACGCGAACCCATCCGACCACGCACCAATTGCAACCATCGTCGTCGCAACCACCGTCCCCGCCGGGACCACGATTACCGTGCCATTGACCCTGTCGTGGCACTTCCCGAACCGACTGTCATGGACCCCTGAAGGGATCGCCATTGGTCTCGGCGGGGGCGCGAATGCGTTCGGTCTGCCAGTCATCGGCAACGAGTACACGTCACATTTTTCCGATGCGTGGGACGTGGCCATGCAAGCTGCTCCATGCCTCGATGCCCTTGAGAACCGGTCGCTTGCGTTCGTGCGCACCGTGACAATGAGTGACCTGCCGTCCGAGGTGAAGGAGGCATCCCTCTTCAACATCTCCACCCTCCGGTCACAGACCTGTTTCCGAACTCCCGACGGAAACTTCTGGGGTTGGGAAGGGACCTTTGACCACACCGGCAGTTGCTACGGAAGTTGCACCCACGTCTGGAACTACGAGCAGACCGTCCCATTCCTGTTCGGCCAACTTGCACGTACTGCCCGGCGACTCGAGTTCATCGAGGGAACCCGTGACGACGGCCATATGGCCTTCCGCATTGCCTTGCCCCTCGATCTCCCGGCAGCCCGCGAACGCAACGCGTCATACCCCGCGGCGGCCGATGGCCAGATGGGATGCATCCTCAAGGCCTACCGCGAGTGGCAACTCTCCGGCGACGCCACCCTTCTCCACGATCTCTGGCCTCGGGTCCGTGCCTCCCTTGCCTACGCCTGGATACCGGGTGGGTGGGATGCCGACCGCGATGGTGTCATGGAAGGCACCCAGCACAACACGATGGATGTCGAGTATTTCGGCCCGAACATCCAGATGGGCGCGTGGTACCTCGGCGCGTTGCGCGCCGCCGCACACATGGCCCGCGCGGTTGGCGAACCCGATTTTGCTGCCGAATGCACCCGCGTTGAAGACTCCGGGCGCGCATGGATGGACGCCAACCTCTGGAACGGCGAATACTACGACCACGAGATCCGCCCTCCCGCAACTTGGGACGCCGTCGCACCGGGCCTCCGTCACCCCTCGATGGGCGCACGGGACCCGAACTCACCCGAATGGCAACTGGGAGCCGGTTGCCTGGTCGACCAACTGATCGGGCAGGTTCTGGCCCACGTGAATGGCCTCGGCCACCTGCTTGATCCCGGGCATATCCGCACAACCCTGCACAGCATCGCGCGCCACAATCGGAGGTCTGGCTTCCACGACCACTTCAACCCGATGCGATCCTACGTCGGTGGCGACGAGACCGCCCTCCTGATGGCGAGTTACCCGAGGGGCGAACGCCCGGCATTGCCCTTCCCGTACTACGCCGAAGTGATGACCGGGTTCGAATACACCGCCGCCGTTGGCATGTTGTACGAAGGTCGCGCCGATGCCTCACTCCGTGACGAGGGCCTTCGGGTCATCCGGGATATCCGCGCACGATATGACGGCAAGCGGCGCAATCCGTTCGACGAGGCCGAATGCGGCCACCATTACGCCAGGGCCATGCTTGCCTGGGGCGCCATTCTCGCCTTGACCGGTTTTCATTGGTCGGGCGTGACCGGTGTCTTCACGATCGGCACGATGGATAGTGACACGGACACCGTGAACTGGCCGTGGTCGAATGGCGATTCGTGGGGGACCGTCTCGCAGCGACGGACTGCATCCGGGGCCATCACCGTCTCCATCGCCGTTGCCCATGGAACCCTGGCCGTAACCACGGTTCGCATCGACGGTTGGGGTTCCAACACTCCCGCACACCCGGGTCCCGTCCATGCCGGGACGACGATCCACGTCGACATCGCACCTTGACCCTAGAGAATCAGGGAACAGGAAGATCATCCACCCGGCGAAGCGTCAATAAATCGGGGGCGATGGGGACGAAGGGACTGCCGGCGCCCTCGCCGGTCCAAATCGGGTGTGTGGGAAATCGGCCCGCAAACCACCGTGGTGCGCATCCGACAAAAAAGCGGACCGGTTGCGCTCCTCACGCGCCCAACCGGTCCGCCACTGATCCCACTATCCGGGGTCTACCCCTTACCAGGGCATCGTGCGCTTGGTGTGCTTGCGTCCGATCTCGGCCGCCGCTTCCGGCCCGGCACCAATCCGCACGCCTTCGTCCAGGCGCTTGACGACATCGTCAACACGCACGGTGTTCAGGAACGCGATGCCAACCTTCTTCGTCGCGGCGAGGATGCGCGACCGCGCGTTCTCCATGACATCCGGGAATGGCTCGTCATGATTGTTCGCGAAGCCGAAGCTCATGCCCATGTCTCCCGGGCCCCACTCGGCAAAGCCGATGCCGGGGACCGCAACGCTCGCCTCCACGTGAGCAAGGGCGCGGTGGTTCTCGATCTTGAGTCCAAGCAGGATCTCGCCATCTGGATTGAGTGGCCACACGTCGGCCTTGTGCAGGTACTCGACCGGCGTCATGCCCCAGATCTGGGCGGCGATGCCCTGCCCGCCGGATCCACGACGTCCCTGGACCAGGCCCGTGCCCTCGTAGTGGGCAAATGGGTAGCGTGCGGATTCAACGAAGACCTTGACCGCCTCGGTCGATTCGGCGTGGCACAGGAGGATGCCGTGCACACCCGCGGCAAGCACCTGACGGACCTGCCATGAGTTCGCGCGCATCACGTCCGGATCAGATCCATCGGTCGGCAAGGTCACGATGACCGTTGGGGTCCGATGCCCGCTCCTGGTCGGTCCACCATCGACGAGGCCACGCATGTACTCATGGAGGAGATGGACATCGAACGCCTCGTGCTCCATCTCGTACATGATGTAGTCGGCCCACGTGTGGGCCATCTTCTTGCCACCCTCGTACGACCGCTCGCCCGAACCCGTGTAGTAGACCGGCTGCCCCTGACTGAGCAACTCGATCGCGCGATTGACCCGCCCGCTCATCTGATGTCTCCCCTTCGACCAGTACCGTGATGCCAGCGTGATACGCCAGCACCTGCGGATCGGTAGCGTAGCACGCGCGGCGGTACACTCCCCGACGGTTCCGGTCACGTCCGGCCGTCTATCCGGTCGGCACGTCCATCCTGCCGGAGACGGAGGATCACACCCTATGGACATCACCGCCGCCCGCGACGAACTCCGGTCCCTCTTGCGCGAACGTAGTGTCCGCCACGGCACCTTCAAGCTGTCGTCCGGCGCGACGAGCGACTTCTACGTCGACTGCCGGCAGGTCACCATGGATCCGCGGGGCATGCACCTGATCGCCGCCCTCATGCTAGACCTCACTGCGGACCTGACGGGCGCGCGTGCCGTCGGTGGCTTGACAATGGGTGCCGACCCAATCGCCGGTGCCATCGCGTTCGCGAGTGCAACCACCGACCGGCCACTTGCCATGTTCAGCGTCCGCAAGGAACCAAAGGGGCACGGTGCCGGCCGACAGGTCGAAGGACCATTCCCTGCCGAGGATGGTGCCCCGGTCATCGTCGTTGAGGACACCATGACCACCGGTGCATCCACCCGCCGCGCCATCGAGGCGATCGAACGCGACACCAAGGCCACGGTCGCCCGGGTGCTCGTCATCGTCGACCGACTTGAAGGTGGTGCCGACGGTCTGCGCGCCGATGGATACGATGTGCACGCCCTGTTCACTCGCCGGGATTTCGACTGAGCCTCCCCTTCGTTTGGCCGAGAGTCCCGACAGGTCGATGGGATCAAATCTCCCCGCTCCCCATGGCGGACGGGTAGGGCCAAGCGAAGCGCATATACATCGGGAGCGATGGAGTGGGGTGGGGGCCCAACCGACGTGGGGGCGAATTCAGGGCCACCGAACAAGACGAACACCAATCCATAGGGAGGACCGAGACAGTGCCCCATCCAGTCAGCCCCTTCCGCGACGAGGCCCGCGATGTCGCTACCGGCCACCCGATTGCCATCCTGCCCGGCATCTGGGAGATCCGGGAAAGCCTCGCACCGGCGTTCGATACGCCCGAGACCTGGGTCTCCCTCTTCCTGCTTACCGACCCAACCGGCCATGCATCGCCCGTCATGATCGACACCGGCGTCCCGCGATCAACGCACACGGTGATCCTGCCTGCCCTCGAAGCCCTCGGTTTCGCACCATCCGACCTCAAGGTGGCGGTGAATACCCACAGTCACCACGACCACGCGGGATCGAACGTCCAACTGCGGGAAGCAACCGGATGCCAGATCTGGATCGGCCGTCTTGACGGTCCCGCACTCCTCCGTGGCGACCGCTTTGGGCCGGACGAGATCCCTCCCCATTCCGCCGATCGCCTCCTCGACGGCGGTGAAATCGTGAACCTTGCCGGACGGGACTACGAGATCATCGACATGCCTGGGCACAGCCCAGGGAGCATCGGGATCTTCGACCGTGAACGGGGCATTCTCTTCACCGGAGACGCCATTCAGGCACGTGGCACCACCACGCAGGGCGTCCCGGGTGCCAGTAATCGGCCGGCCTACCGCAATACCCTCGAGACCGTGCGCGCGCTTCCGGTCGAACACCTCCTCCCGGCACACGCGTACTTGCCGTTCCCGCCCGCCCATGTCACCCCGGCATCGGAGGTGCATCGCTATGTCGATGTCTCACGTGAAGCCATCGACACCATTGATGCCCGCCTTGCGAGTGCCATACGGGATGCAGGCGGATCCGCAACCATCGCTGAAATCGCCGATACCATCTGCGCCGATCAACCGCGGACGCCAGTGCTCGCCGCCCCGATCCTGGCCGACTACCTCAACCAGATGGCCGCCGTAGGTCGCGTGCGCCACGACGCCGATCACTGGATCCTTCTGTGACCCACGCCGTCCGAGTTGGATGGTGACAGAGCGAAGCGTATATACATCGAGGGCGATGGAGAGGGGCAGGGGCCGCCCACGGTCCGGGAATGGCGCAAAGACCATCCTGGCCAGGACTGTTTTCGACCGCCCCCGATTCCGACGCAACACGGGAAGGGAAATGCACAGGTCTGGACCGCCCTATGGGAATGGATGGTGACGGGGAAGCTCGAAGCGAACCCAGCTTCCTGACGCCGCGCTTTGGACAGGGAGGTCATTCACGCGACGTCTGGCACCTCGCCTGACCGTCGCAGTCCCCGTATCCTCTGCACGAGGACACGCATGACCACCAATCCGTACCGAGACGAACCCCGAAACGTAGGCACCGGGCGACCCATCGAGGTACTGCCCGGGATCTATGAACTGCGGGAAAGCCTCGCGCCGGGTCTGAACGTCCCGGACTGTTGGCTTTCCCTCTACCTGCTTGTTGACCCAACCCATGAGACACCGCCGGTTCTGATCGACAGCGGATGGCCCCGCAGCGTTCCCACGGTCATTCTCCCTGCCCTTGCTTCCCTCGGGTACTCGGCGGATGCCCTTATGGCAGTCATCAACACACACAATCACGGCGACCACACGTTTGGGAATGTCGCCCTCCGCGACGCAACCGGGTGCGAAGTGTGGATTGGCGAGGCCGACGCCGATGGTCTGAAGGGAGGCGAGTTCGACGGTGAAATCGTCCCGCCTCACACCGCCGATCGGAAACTCCTCCCGGGGGAGGAACTGGACCTTGCGGGTCAGGTCTGGGAAGTCGTCTCGCTTGCCGGGCACTCGGCAGGTTCGATCGGGCTATACAACCGCGACCGGCAAGTCCTGATCTGTGGTGACGCGCTTCAGGCCCAGGCCACTGCGGTCCAGGGCATCGCCATCCTCCACGACCGTGACGCGTATCGTGAAACCG
This sequence comes from Chloroflexota bacterium, assembly GCA_014191415.1. Lineage (GTDB taxonomy): Bacteria > Chloroflexota > UBA11872 > UBA12225 > UBA12225 > UBA12225. The sequence continues at coordinate 5,582 of BJHB01000022.1, read as the reverse complement.
TCGCTCGGGTCTCAGCACTGCAGGCTGCCCACCTCCTTCCGGCGCATCCCTACAACCCGTTCACCACCTGCCATATCGCCGGCGCACCGGACATCGCGTACTACCTCGGTGCCTGCCTTGAGCACGTCAATACCTATGAAATGGAAGTTGCCGAGGCCTTGCATGCCCTTGAGGGCGAAGCCACCACCGAGACCCTCGCCGAGCGACTTTGCCAGGACCGCGGCTACGACCATGCATGCCCACTTGCACCAAGGATTCTCGAACTGGACCGCCTCTTCCTCGAACGCGCAGGCGTGATCCGCTCCGGTGACCCTGCTGGCACCTGGCACATGCCCTGATCACCCCCAGCATTTCGCCCAATCCAACCCACGCACGACAGGAGACCATCATGGCCCGACGCCTTGGCATCGATACCTTCAGCCTCCGATATCAGGGACTTGATGCCTTCGGGTTCATTGACTACGCCCGTGGGCTCAATCTGGATGTCGTGCAGTACTCAACCCGTGAGAACCTCGCATCCCACGATCCCGGCTATCTCGCCGAGGTCCGGGCACACGCCGACCGTGCCGGCATCGAACTCGAAATCGGCATGGGCAGCATCGACCGCCATGCTGTGGGGTTTGCACCGAAGTGGGGGGACGCCGCAACCCAACTCACCGACATGCTTCATGCCGCGTCCCGCCTGGGGTCACCGTTCGTTCGGTGCTTCCTCGGGGCACAGGTCGACCGCCACGGTGCAGTTCCCTTTGCCACCCACGTCGATGCCTGCGCCGAGGCAATCACCGCCGTTGCCCCTCTCGCACGTGATCTGGGCCTGAAGATTGCGGTCGAAAACCACGGGTTCGGCGACTTCCTCGCGCATGAACTGCGGGCCTTCGTGGAACGGGTCGGCCCCGACGTCTGCGCGGTGACCCTCGACACAGGCAACCCGACGTTCGCCGCCGAAGAACCAGGATACTCCGCGTCGGTCCTGGCGCCATACATTGTCACGACCCACTTCCGGGATACCTGTGTCTGGCCCCATCCCGACGGGGCTTGGGCGCAGTGGACCGTCCTGGGACGTGGTTCGGTCGACTTGGATGCGATCATCGCGACCCTTGATCGCGAGTGCCCCGACATTGCCATCAACCTCGAGACGATCAATGGCATGGCACCAAGGGTGATCCCTTTCGAAGCCGACAACGAGGCCGGACGCGCCTTCCGGGTGATCTACCCGGAGATCCCAGATGCCTCACTGGCGGCGTACCGCGGCCTTGTGGAACGCGGACACCGACTGGGCACTGGCCCGCTTGACCAGATCATGGGGTTCATCGATCCTGATACCGGGCCTGATGTCGCCGAAGTGGTGCGACGCCAGCAACGAAATCACTTCGAAGCCAGTGTCGCGTACGCCCAGGACGTGCTGGGTCTTGGCAGGGCGAAGATCACCACAATCCACAGGGATGTGGAGCCGTAAGGCACGAACACTGTCAGCAGTGATGGCAAACCCGGAGCGCCTTGGATGAGATTGGCAAAGGTCACCCTCGTGGTGCGGGACTATGATGAAACCATTGTGTGGTTTCGCGATCGCCTTGGTTTTGTCGTCCGGGAAGACACTCCGGTGCCCGAACAAGGTAAACGGTGGGTGGTGATCGGTCCACCCGGCGGTGGCCCCGGTTTCGTCCTTGGCCGTGCGTCGGATGACGCACAGGTAGCGTCAATCGGCAACCAGACCGGCGGACGGATCTTCCTTTTCCTCGAGACCGCGAACTTCGAGCGCGACTTCAACCGGCTTGTCGAACTCGGCACGAAAATCGTCCGTGGCCCGATCTCGGAACCGTACGGAATGGTCGCCGTCTTCGAGGACCTCTATGGCAATCGGTGGGACTTGGTCGGGCCTACGGGTTAGCCTATTCCAAGGGAAGCGCCCAATCTCCGATCCTCTCCCGCCACGGACGTGGAGAGTTGCCTTTCGCACGACCGGGATTCAGGTGGGCTGGTTTCCATCCAGTTGGCGGGCATCCCTGCCCGCCAACCAAAGCGCCTCACGGGAATTGCATCTCCGCCCTGATGTGGACAGTCTCAAACCCGTCGCACAGAGACGCGGTGAGTGCCTTGACGCACTATCCCTGAAGCGCGGGCACCCGCCAGTATGGTGCCGGGGCGTTCTCCCACAGTGGCATCGACATGCCCGTCGGATCCCAGACGACCTTCCCGGCGCGGACGGTCAACGCACACTCCAACTTGCCTTCGCCGTCGAAGCGGGCACGACCACAGTCGGTGTAGCTGAACTTGCCCGGCAGGACACGCAACACCGCGATGTCCGCCTCCGATCCGACCGACAACGTGCCAAGGTCCGGACGACGGATCGCCTTCGCCGGGCCAACCGTGCACGTCCGGATCACGTCATGCAGTGACATGCCCATCGCAAAGCACTTCGATGCCGTCCACAGGCTATTCAACACTGCCGCATTCACACTTCCCATGTGCAGGTCGGTGCTGATGCTGTCGACCATGAACCCGTCACGCAACGCAGGCACGGCATTGCGGAACCAGAAGCTGCCCCCGCCATGCCCGAGGTCAAACAGGACTCCGCGTTCACGCGCCTTCCACATGTGATCGAGAACCTTGCCATCATCCCCCACGATCGGGAACTGCTGGGCAAAGACATGCGTGTGGATATCTCCCGGACGCATGTGTTCCAGCAACAGGCTGTCGTATCCACGCAAGGGGGGCCGGGGCCAGAAGTCAACCATGACCGGGGTATCCGACTTGTCTCCGGCAGCGACCGCGGCATCAACCGACGCCCACGGTGTGTGCAGGTCGTCCCAGGGCAGCTGCGTCCAGTAATGCGCGGTCTTCACCCCAACGACAACATCAGAGTGTTCACGCACCGCATGGGCGCACGCATCGACGTTGAAGTCGAAGGGATCCTGTTCGCGGGGCCCCATTCCGCCATTTGCAATATTTACGAAGGCCAAGACGCGCGTCTTGGATGTCTCCACGAAGCGTCGACGGAAGTCCTCGAAGTGTTCGGCACCCGCGCACCCGGCATCAACGAACGTCGTGACACCCGCACGGAACGAATGCGCGTCCGCGATGACCGACGCATCCCAACCAGGGACACCCTCGGGCCGGTTGAAGTGCGGGTAGACGTGGACATGGATGTCGATCAATCCCGGCGACACCGTCAGGCCAGTGGCATCGACAACCGTCTCAGCATGTGACGCATCCAGATTTGCCCCGACGGCGGCGATCCGCCCATCCTTCACCGCCACGTCCAGGATTGCATCGATCCCATTCGCCGGATCGATGACATGCCCACCCTTCAGGACCAGATCGTAGTTCGTCTCCATCAGTCTCTCCCCCTCAGTTGATCGTGAAAACAGGGCCATGGGCACCCGCCCTAGCCATGGATCGTGTGCGTGTCATGCGCCCGCATCATCGTCGGGTCATTCCGTTCGACATCCTGCGGGGCCGCCCGCATGTCATCACCATCCGCCATCATTGAAAGCGGCGCACCGCCCGTCGGCACCTCAACCGGAGAGTTGGCGGCGCAGGGTGTCCCGAACCGGGGTTCCGCAAACGGCAAGTGTGTTGCCCCCCTGGCAAGGATGTGCAACCCGTTCGCAATCTCCTGGCGTCCCGGATTGCCCCACGCCGTGAAACTCCGCGCATTCGCGTAGTGGCAGACCAGTGACCGGCGGAAGCGGTCCGTCGTGTGGTTCGTGTGAGACCTGTGCAGGACGTGCCCCGCAAAGAAGACCACGTCGCCCGGGTTTGCAACCGCCGCGACTTCGCGCCCCGGATACTTCGCCGCGATCCGCGAAAGGGTATTGACCTCCTCATCGGTGTGGCTCACGTTCGCCACCACCGAGAGGTCGCCCAGGTTGGTGTGGTTCTGCCCGATGCGGTCATCAGTTGGGTAGATCGGTTCATGTTGGGACCCAACCGTGAACCACACGCACCCGTTCGCCTCATCCGCGCGGTCGATTGCAATCCACGCCCCGCACAGCGTGTCCGGATAGGTCGGGATGTAGTAACTGTCCTGGTGGTAGCCCTGACCCGCGCCTCCAGGTGCTTTGATGAAGTACATCGTCTGCAAGGCAAGCAAGTCAGGGCCGATCAGCGCCTCAAGGACATCAAGCACCCGCGGATGCAACAGGTAGCGCTCTTCGACCTCAAGGTGCCGGTGAAGCATGTGGATGCGCAGGTACCGGCTTTCGATCTCCGCGAGGGTCATGTCCGGCGTTGGCGGTTCAATCCCCGGCACAGCCACCCGGCCATGCATCAGGTCTGCCCCGTGTTCGCGAAGTTCGGCAATCTCGGCCTCGTTCAACAATCCACGAACCACCAGGAAGCCTTGTTCATGGAACCGCACGTACTCCTCGACGGAGACCACGTATCGCGGGCGCGACGCGGAAAAGTCCGTGGCGATCACGTCCGGCCGGATCGTCTCACGCCCCGTGCCATGCGAAGATGGATGGTCCGGAACCGCGAGTACGCCGAGGGCGCCGTTCGGACGCACTTCGCCGTAGGGATCAGCCGGGTTGGTTTCCCGTGATGCGGGTTTCGTGGTCGTCGTCATGGATCCCCCAAGCATCGGTCTCGCACCCCGGCATGAGGGTCCTGCCTCGGACCGCAAGGGCGCGGGATTGCGACCGAAGGGTATCCGGCGCGGACACCTCGTGCGACCGGGACCGGAATTGTTTGCACAACCCCGACCCGCGCTTTACCCGCCGTTAGCATATCTATCAGATACTGGACACACGGAAGGTGAGAAGACAGGCACTCTTCCCTGCGAGGACACCGACCATGCGATTCATGACCAAACGCACCGCCATCGCCTCCGCCTTCGCGCTTGCAGTCGCCGGCAGTGCCGGGATTGCCTACGAAGCCGGATCGGCCTTCGCCCAAGCCGCACCTACCCCAACCGCCAAGCCAGGTGGCCGGGCCGGGTTCATTTCTGCACTCGCTACCAAGCTTGGCATCGCCCCAGACAAGCTTGAGGCCGCCATGCAGGGCGTTCGCACGGACCTGGGCATGCGCGATCAGAAGTCGGGAGGTCCGCACGGACCAATGGGCCGTGGCCCCGGTGGCCCAGCAGGAGGTCCACCGCCCCTCGATGCCGCCGCCACCTTGATCGGAATTACCGTCAACCAGTTGCGAACCGAACTTCCCGGCAAGTCCCTGACCGACGTCGCCAAGGCACACAACGCCGATCCGTCCAAAGTGAAGGCCGCCCTCGTTGCGCAGGCCCAGACCCGCATCGACGACGCGGTCAAGGCTGGAAAGGCAACTGCGGATCAAGCGACCAAGATGAAAGAGCGGGCCGCATCCATGATTGACGAGGTCATGACCCGAACTGCACCCACACGGACCAAAGGCAGTTGGGGTGGTTGGGGGCCAAAGGGTGATCACGGCGAGGGTGGACGCCGAGGTGGCCCGCCGGGCACCCCGGTGCCGACACCGGTCAAGAGTGGCACGGATACCCCGAACGCCTGACGTTCCACAAATTCCGAAGATCGCGACCACCTGCCTGAACACCACACCTCTCCCGACCGTCTCAATCGCCTTGGCACCACGACGGATCGGGTGAGGTG
>BJHB01000021.1:0-18408 GCA_014191415.1 Chloroflexota bacterium | reverse complement strand
GGCAATGGCGCCCTCGATGACGCGACCCACATGCACAATCGCCCCCTCGCCCTGGGGTGACTGGGTTGTCACGATAGCGATTCGTCCGTGAGGGCCAGTCAGGATGCCGGTATCGCCTGCCTGACCACCCCGCTCGGCGTAGAACGGGGTCCGGTCAAGCACGACCCACACATCATCGGTGTGCGCCTCGACGGTAATCACCCGCTCACCACCCGCACGCAGGGCAACTACAACCGCACCTTCGACTGTCAGTCGGTCATATCCGACGAACTCGGTAGTGACCGCGGGAAGGTCGAGTTCCGCCAATTTCGTGAAACGCTGCGAGGCCCGGCTGCGGACGCGGCTCGCCTCAAGTTCGACGTGGAACGCTGCCTCGTCTATCGCGACCCCCCGTGATTCAGCGACCTCGCGCGTCAGTTCCAGCGGAAATCCGTAGGTGTCATACAACCTGAACGCCGTCAAACCGGCCAGTGCTTCTCCCTGAGTGAGCCGACCAAGGGCCTCGTCAAGAAGCTCGGTCCCGGCCGCCAGGGTCTCGGAGAACCTGGCCTCTTCCTGGTTAACGACACGCTGGATCGTCGACGCACGTTCCGCGAGGTTCGGATAGAGGGTGCCGAAACGCGCAATCGTCGCATCAACAAGCGCCCCAAGGAACGGTCCGGTCTGCCCAAGGAGGCGTCCATACCGGACGGCCCGGCGCAGGAGGCGACGGGCAACGTATCCGCGTGCCTCGTTTGAGGGGAAGACACCATCCGAGACCATGAAGGTGACGCTTCGCACGTGATCCGCAACGATCCGGAGTGACCGGTCGATTTCGCCCGAGGTGCCGTACGTGACACCCAGCTTCTCCTCCGCTGCGGCAACTATCGGACGGAAAAGATCGGTTTCGTATGCCGACTGGACGCCCTGCAGGATGGCAACGATCCGCTCAAGCCCCGCACCGGTGTCGATCCCAGTGTGTTCGAGGGGACGGAGTGACTTGTCGGTCTCCTGATAGAACTGGTTGAACACAAGGTTCCAGATCTCGACGAACCGGCCACATTCGTGACCGGGACCACAGTCGGCATCCGATGCACCGCGGGGACAGCTACCAAGCACATCGACGTGAAGCTCACTGCATGGGCCGCACGGACCACTGTCACCCGTCGGTCCCCAGAAATTCTCCCGCGAGCCGTCAGGCTTGCGGTTGAGTCCACGGATGCGCGACATCGGCATGCCGGCCGCGATCCAAAGCCCCACCGCTTCCTCATCGGCCGGTATCCCGGGTTCGCCAGACCACGTCGTCGCCCAGACCTTTTCGACGGGCAATCCGAGTTCCTGCGTCACAAAGTCGTACGCGAAGGCTATCGCTTCCTGCTTGAAGTAGCCCCCATGGTCAGCCGCGCCGAAAGCGAAGTTGCCCAGCATCTCGAAGAAGGTGTGATGGGTGTCATCCCCCACCTCCTCGATATCGCTTGTCCGCATGCACTTCTGGATGGTGACCGCCCGGCGCGAGGGCGCACGGGATGGATCAAGATAGAAGGGCTTGAACTGTTGCATCCCGGCACTGGTCAGCAAGACGCTTGGATCGCCTTGCACGACCAAGGACGCACTGGATGCCGAAAAGTGTGACCGGGATTCGAAGAAGCGCACGAAGCGCTCGCGGATGGTGTTGCTGTCCATGCCGGTTAGTGCTCCGCGTTGACAATCTGCCTTGCACCCTACCCTTTACAACCCTGCATCTCGCCACTATACTTCACTTGCGTGCAGGGCACTCAAGTCACCACACAAGTGAGGTAGCAACCAATCATGATCCCGATGGAGCGTTTCACCCGCCAGGCCCAAGAGGCCATGGCCCGCACCCAGGCCATCGTCACCCAGTTCGGGCACGCAACCGTCGAACCGGAACACCTTCTGCTTGCCCTTCTGGACAACACCGGTCCGGTCGTCGATGCCGTTGCATCCCTGAAGTCCGATCCCCAGGCAATCGCAAGCCAGGTCCGCGCCCACCTCGGACGCCAACCGCGCCAAGGAGCCTCCGGACAACTCTTCCTTGGTCGGCGCGGAAAGCGAATCCTCGACGCGGCCATCTTCGCCTCAAACCAACAGCAAGATAAGTTCATCGGCGTCGAGCACCTCTTCCTCGCCACGTTGGCGGAAGGCGGACCCGGCGCCGACATGCTCAACGCCGCCGGCGTGAACGCCCAGAACGCCACGCGCGCCTTCAGGGAACTCAGGGGCGAACGCCCGATCGACGACCAGAACCAGGAGGGCACGTACCGAGCCCTCGAGAAGTACACCGTTGACCTGACCCGCATGGCTCAAGATGGGAAACTCGATCCGGTGATCGGGCGCCACGATGAGATTCTCCGGGCCATGGAGATCCTCGCGCGGCGGACCAAGAACAATCCGATCCTGATCGGGGAACCGGGTGTCGGCAAGACCGCCATTGTCGAGGGCCTCGCCCAACGCATCGCCAGCGGTGATGTACCCGAGCCGCTGCAGAACAAGAAGGTCCTGGCGCTTGACCTCACGGGCCTGCTCGCTGGGTCGAAGTTCCGCGGGGAGTTCGAGGAACGCATCAAGGCGGTCCTGGGCGAGATCGGCCAGCGCAACGGCGAAGTGATCCTCTTCATTGACGAGCTCCACATGATCGTCGGTGCCGGCGGTGGCGAAGGCGCGATGGACGCGGCCAACATGCTCAAGCCAGCCCTTGCGCGAGGCGAATTGCGCGCCATCGGCGCCACAACCCTCGACGAGTTCCGGTCCCGCATCGAACGTGATCCCGCCCTCGAACGACGCTTCCAACCGATCTACGTGAAGCAGCCGGATGTGGCGACCACCACCGACATCCTTCGTGGCCTGAAGTCCCGCTACGAACAGCACCACAACCTGATCATCGGTGATGACGCCATCGTGGCCGCCGCCACCCTTGCCGACCGCTACATCAGCGACCGGTTCATGCCCGACAAGGCCATCGACGTCATGGACGAAGCCGGTAGCAAGGTCCGTCTGCGCGGGTTCGCCAAGGATCCCGACGCTCCCCGGCGCGTTGCACGCATCCGGCAGTTGCATGACCTGGAAGACAAGGCCGCCCTCGAGCGGGATTACGAAGGCGCAATGCGCCTGCGCCAGGAACGCCTCAGCATTGAACAGGAACTGGGTTCAGTCACCACAGCCAGCCCGGCACCACAGGCAGTCGTGACCCCTCAGGATGTTGCCGAGGTCGTCGCCAAGTGGACGGGTGTGCCGGTGGCAAACATCTACTCCGAAGAGGCGACCAAGCTGCTAGACCTCGAAGCGAAGCTCCACCGCCGTGTCGTGGGTCAGGACGAGGCGGTCACTGCCGTCGCGGATGCCCTGCGACGTTCGCGATCGGGCCTTGGCGATGGCAAGCGTCCCATCGGAACGTTCCTGTTCCTCGGTCCGACAGGCGTCGGCAAGACCGAACTTGCCAAAGCGCTCGCGGAGTTCGTCTTCGATGCCGATGATGCCCTCCTACGCCTCGACATGTCCGAGTACATGGAACCCCACACCGTGTCACGCCTCTTTGGCTCACCTCCGGGCTATGTGGGCTTTGACCAGGGTGGCCAACTCACCGAGGCAGTCCGGCGCCGTCCCTATCAGGTCATCCTGTTTGACGAGGTTGAGAAGGCGCACCCGGAAATCTTCAATGCGCTCCTCCAGATCCTCGATGACGGGCGACTGACTGACGGGCACGGGCGGACCGTGGATTTCCGCAACACGATCATCATCATGACCAGCAATGTCGGCACATCCGGAATCAGCCTGCATGCCGGCCCGCTCGGCTTCCGGACAACGGGGACCGGGACCGATGACTCGCGGTACGAGGAGATGAGGACCCGTGTCCTCGACTCGCTGAAGAAGGCGTTCCGGCCAGAGTTCCTGAACCGGATCGACGAAATCCTCGTCTTCAACCGGCTTACCCGTCCTCAGTTGCGCCACGTGGTCGACAAGATTGCCCGCGACCTCCACGCACGCCTTGAAGCCAAGCAAATCGGTCTGACCATCACCGATGCAGCATCGGACTGGCTTCTGGAACGTGGCTACGACGAGACCTTTGGCGCTAGGCCGCTCAAGCGCCTGGTGCAGCGTGAAATCGAGAATGCACTGGCACGCAAGGCCCTCGCCAACGAACTCGTGGCCGGAACTGCCGTCACCGTCGACGTTGCCAGCGATGGCAAGTCCCTCACCTTTGCGATCGAACCCGGAAGTGGCAATGGCGCCACGATCACCACGCCGGTGCCCCAACCCCAGTCGGCCTGACCGCGATCCGGACCCTGCAAGCCACGCCTCTTCAAACCAGGCGTGGCCGCGGGGTGGGTCAAGCGAAGCGTCTTGAGATCAGTCAAGGCGCAGGGTGGTGGGTAGGCGCAGTGCCCCCGATCCGTGATGGCGGATGCGGGGGCATTGCCGTTCTGACGACCATTCCCACCAGCATTGGCGCACGTCTGGTACGTTTCACACGATGGCTGAATACGATTTCTTTGCAACCCTCCGGGAAGAACTGAACCAGATCGAACGCGAGGCCGATGGCCCGGGTGTGCACGATGCCGTGCGCGACTTCGCGCAGGCAACCGGCACCACCGAAGCGCGTGCGCTAGCTGCCTTCTGGCGCGCTAGCAAGCGGCACGGCGAATCCCTCGAGGCATTCGCCACTGAGGTGCGTGAACAGCGCGAACGCGAACTTGCGACCCGCGGCGCACACGCCTGACAACAATTTTCGTGTAGTCAGGCGCATTGGAGTGGGGAGGCATCACAACCCGAGTGGTGCCCGCCACCCTGACGCGACATCCCCCGTTCATCCGTTCCCCGGGATGTGGTTGACGGCAGAAGCAATGCGTCCATGAATCAGGCGGGGCGACGGGTTGGCTCAAGCGAAGCGCCCTTGGATCAGGCGGGGCGACGGGCGGTGGTTGCGCTCAATGGTCACTTCCTTGCCCATCCTGCGACCGGCAGTGGTCAGTATGTCTCGCACCTCATCGGCGCAGCCGAACGCCTAGGTGCCGACCTCTCGCTGCGTCCTTTCATCTCCGATCACACCACCCGGCCACAGCCAGCGGCATTTCGCACTCAACCGACGGTCGCCCCGTTCCCAGCGGCGATTGCTACCCGACGGCTGCCGAACGACCTTCGAAAGGTCATTTGGGAACAACTGACCTTTCCCCTGGCAGTCCGCCGGACCAAGGCGGACTGCATGCACGTGCCGTATTTCGGGTCTCCGGTAATCACCCAAGGCATCCCAACAGTAGTCACCATCCACGACCTGATCCCGTTGGTCATGCCCGCCTACGTCACCACGCCACTGGTCGCCCTCTACAACCGTCTGGTCAGCGCCGGTGCGCGCGCGGCGACGCTTGTGCTGGCCGATTCCGAAGCATCCAGACGCGACATCGTCAGACTGCTTGGCATCGCACCGGAACGGGTACGGACGATCTACCTGGGCGTCGACCCGCACCTCGGTTTGCCCGTGTCAACCCATGTACGTGAAGCCGTGCGGGGCAAGTACAGCCTTCCCGAACGCTTCCTTCTCTACCTTGGAGGCTTTGACGTACGAAAGAACCTCACCGGATTAGTGGACGCCGTCGCGTCCCTGGATCCATCCACTGGTGTCCATCTGGTCATTGCCGGGCGGGTACCCGACCCGGGGCGAAGGCCAAACCTCTTTCCAGACATCCGGCGCAAAGTCATCGACGCCGGGTTGCAGGGGACCGTCCACTTTCCGGGCTTCATCGACGAAGAGGACAAGGCTGCCCTGATGCAGCTGGCGACGGCATTCGTCTTCCCATCGACCTACGAAGGGTTTGGCCTAGACCCTCTAGAAGCGCTGCAGGCCGGCACGCCCGTTGTCTGCGCCAATCGAACATCCCTTCCCGAACTGATGGGTGAAGCCGCCATCATGTTCGACCCGGATACACCAGGAGAACTCGCAACCATCCTCGGCCGGATCTGGCGGGACGAGGGTCTACGAAATGACCTCGCGACACATGGCCCCAGGCAGGCAGCACGCTTCACGTGGGAGGACTGCGCCCGTTTGACTTTCGATGCGTACCGAGCGGCAATCGACGCACACAAGCCACGAAGCGTCTCCGGACGCGCACCGTGACCATCATGCGACTTCCTCGCCCGCATACCGACCAACGGGCGATGCCCCGGGTCAGGAGAGATCCATGCGGGTCCTGATGATCTCAAAGGCATGCATTGCCGGGGCGTACCAGAAGAAACTCGAGGAGATTGCCTCACGCGGCGTTGACCTCACCGTCATCGTTCCGCCGTACTGGCGGGACGATGCTGGACGCCGGGTGCCTTTGGAACGAAGGCACACCAATGGATATCGCCTTGTTGAGACTCCCATGGCCTTCAATGGCCAATTCCACTTCCACTTCTATCCCGGACTGGCGACGCTGATCCGCGAGGCGCGACCAGACCTGATCCACATTGATGAGGAACCCTATAACGCCGCTACCGCGCACGCGCTTTGGCTAGCGCAGCGCAGCGGCGCGCGCACGCTCTTCTTCACCTGGCAGAACCTGAACCGCGCCTACCCCCTGCCCTTCCGCCTGATCGAACAGTATGTGTACCGGAACATCGGGGGTGCCTTGGCGGGTAACCGTGACGCCGTCGAGGTACTTCGTGCCAAAGGCTATGCGGGACCCGCTTGGGTCATACCTCAGTTCGGCGTTGATCCGGAACTCTTCCGCCCCAATCCCGAACGTTCGTCTGGTCAGCCATTTACGGTCGGGTGGTTCTCAGGGCGACTTCACGCCTTCAAGGGGGTTCATCTCCTCGTGGAAGCCGTTGCCTCACTGGGCGACGACACCCGCCTGGACATTCTGGGGTGGGGGCCAGAGGAGAACCGCCTGCGCGCCCTCGCAGCGGAACGTGGACTTGGTGACCGTTTCCGCATCGTGCCGGGTGTACCGTCGCATGAGGTGCCGGCGTTTGCGTCCCGACTGGACGTCGCCGTACTGCCATCACTGCCTACCGTGAAGTGGAAAGAGCAATTCGGGCGCATGTTGATCGAGGCAATGTCCTGCGATGTCGCCGTCGTCGGATCGGATTCGGGTGAGATCCCGCACTTGATCGCCGATGCAGGATTGGTCTTTCCCGAGGGTGACATCACAGCCCTGGCATCGTGTCTGCGACGCCTGCGAGACGACCACGCGCTTAGGCAGGATTTCGTGCGTCGTGGTCGCGACCGGGTTCATGCCAACTTCACGCAGGCACGGATCGCCGAAGCCACGGTGGACGCTTACAACGCCGTCATGGGATCCCGGCGCTAATCACACACGGGGTTACCGGGTCTGTGTCTACCTAACGACCGACCCACACGGGATTCGTGACCGCGAGCAATTCGGTGGTTCCCGCACGCACCAGATGCACCCGGAACCAGGTGCCTTCAGCAGGGCGGGACCGCAGCGCGTACGTCACGACCGTGTCATCGGTTGGTGCCGGACGCATATCCACGGCCTGTCCGTCACGCACCAGCCTCAATTCGCTTCCGGCCGGCGCACCACGCACCTCTATGGCAACCTCAGCGGCGCTACGGGGAACTGCCTCTCCCGGACCGGGTGACTGCCACGCGAGATGAGGCCCGCGGGAGAGAAACGATCGTCCAGCCTTCACCGAAGCCAAGATTCCGGTCATGTCCGGGATTGCATGCACGTAGGTGAACCCAACGCGGTCGGCGTGAAGCGGGGCCGCGTGTGCGTCGCTGCCCGCGGTCGCCGGGACCCTCCACCCAAGCGCGAGCCACTTGTCCCAGAGGGTCATGGCGTCGTCATTCTGTCGACGAGGCCAATCGCCGTTCATGACCTCAATCACATTGGTGTATGAAGGCGCGTCGTCAAAGTCCCAGTGGCACCCTGTACACATCGGGTAGCCCGCCGACCGTGGGTGGTTCACGACAAACAGTCCACCTCGGGACTGGACGGCGCTCGCTGTCTCGGCCATGGTTCGGGTTGGCCGATGGACGGTGTACGTCAGCGCATGGTCATCCTCACCAACCTCAACCCCCTCGGCATCGCCAACCGGGACTACATCACTGCCCGGAGGGACGGTGCGCCAATCCACCCAGTCCTCAACTCCCAACACGTTGGCATGACCAAAGAACGTCGTCAGTTCCATGCCGGGGATGACCACGGTTGAAAGCCCTGCCGCTCTTAGCGCCTCGCGGAGATGGCGCGTGCCACTGACGGTGTTGTGATCTGTCAGTGCCACGAAGTCCAGACTGAACCGTCGCACGTGGTCGACGATCGCTTCGGCCGTCCAGCGTCCATCCGAGTGATCCGAATGGATGTGTAGGTCGCCCTTCAGCCACCGAGGGCCCCCATCACGCATGGCGTCGATCACTACAGGAGGTTCGGCCGGCGCAACTGACCCAAGGGGCGGAATCGACGAAATCAAGTTGGCATCCACGATCGGTTCCGCACCCAACGAACCAGTGACCGCAAATGTGTAGCGGACACCTCCAACATCGGACGGAACAACACAATGGACATCGATCGCAACGGTCCACTCGCCCGCAACAACCGGCCCGTCAAGAAACCCGACGGTCGATCCCCGATCAGCAACGGTCACCAACTGTGCCGGCTCATGTCGATGGGCTGAACCGCGGCAGGTGCCATCTGGCTCGAAGACCGCCAAGGTAACCAGGTTCCGGATGCCGTTCACCCGTGACGGCTCAAAGGTGACCCGAAGATCGAGGCGGTCGACGCCGGATGGAACTACTGCGGGGACGAGAAGCGTGTGCCGAGCGACGGCCGGTCTCAGGAAACCGGACGCCTCAACGATCGAAACCGGTTCCATTCAGCACAACTCCACCGTCGGGGGATTGGCAAAGTCGTGATATCGGTCTCGCACGGATCCGGCGACGACATCGCCCCGGTGGATGAGAATGCGATAACGGAAAACCCGCGATTCGTACGGCGGAATGATGAAGTCACCCCGGTGTGCATCGGTGTCACCGTAGAAGTCGTGCAGGCCAAACGGGTTCACGGTCATGAGGCCATAGTTACGCACGTGCCAGTGGGTCGGAAAACGCGGGTTCGTGGGATGGTCCATGATGGAAACCCCAACAACGTGACCTGCGACTGGCCCTGAGTAATCGCACCAGGACGCACGGCGTCCCCAAGCCTCATCCTCGCCGATAGCCCCGTCGCTGGTCTCGATGCGCCCAACCCCGTCCAGATTCGCTTTGGTCGGCCCATCCATGCTCGTGGCAACCCGGATGGCCACGATGCCTGCTTCCTTCGTGTCACCCATCGTCACCTGGCCGTGGCTCGCGCTGAACCTGACGCTGTACTCAACGAGTCGCTCATTCGGTCCTACGTTGAATACGGTGACGCGGCGCGTATCTGTCATGGCAATGGATCCCCATCGGTCAATCCATTCGCTTCCCGCATCGAACGATCCGTAGACCGGCCCGGAGACGAGGCGCGAGAAGCCGGAATGCCTGATAGTTGCCTTTCCATACCCCTCAAGCCAGTTGTCGTGACCGTTCAGGTCACCGTGCGCCGTCCACATGCCTCGGTGGTGGGGATGATCACTGGTCTCGCCCTCGATACCTTCCGTCATCGGGAACTCACGAGTGACTGACTGCCCGGTGGGGCCAACCAAGGGATGGAAGTACGGACGCTGGCCATCCGCACTGAACCTATAGGACGTGAAGTGGTCCCCTTCGATATCGATGGCAAGTTCACCATCCGGTTCTTCCGTAAGCGCTACACCAGGAAGCTTCTTCCGTGGCACGCGTGGCACCTCGACGGCCTTATCTGGTGCGTCTTCGACAGCCTCAACGGTGCTGGCGTCTTCGCCCTGTACTGGCGAAATCTCTGCAGCGGGAATGGCGACTGACGCCTGAGCATCAGGGGCTGGAACAACCTCCATCACGGAAGCGGCATCAGGTGGGCCCGCAACGGCCTCTGCACTATTCGCTTCCGGTGGCACATCTTCGACCACCGGAGCAATCGGCGGTCCGGGCTCCAGCCGATACCGTCGCGACGCATGGGCCTCTAGGTCTCGCACAATGAATGCGAGGAGAAGACGCTCATCCGCGCTGACCCCTGACATCTCAGACTGGCACGGGATCTCATTGCCAACATCATCAAATAGGCGAAGGGTGGGAGCGGGTGACGGTGGCACGGGAAGTTGCACCCATACCGGGCAGGCACCACGGGCGTGTGGACCCGCGCGGACGATGAACTCAAGTGGTTCCATGAACTGCACCTTCCGACGCCTCGGCCGTGGCCCACGACTCTTTCAAATACGCAATGCTCTCGCGAGCGATCGTCTCCGGACCTGGACGGAAATCGAATGGTTCGATCGATATCCATCCGTCGTAGTCGATTGCCTTCAAGGCAGCCATGATTGGTACAAAGTCAACCAGACCCGAACCGGGGTGACCCCGGTTTTCATCGTTCGCCTGCAAGTACTCAACTGACCGACCAACTCGGCGGACAATATCAGGGATTGATTCGCCACTGACACGGCTCTCGGCTGCAAGGCTCTTCACGTCCAGGACCAGTCGGAGATTCGGGTGGTCCAGTTCCCTTATGACCGCGAGCGATTCATTGCAGGAGTTGATGACATCCGTCTCCGCAGCCGGAAGCGGCTCTAGGCAAAGCGTCACCCCCGCCGCCGCGACCGCAGGCAGTGCCACCGCAAGGGAAGACACCAGGAGTTTCGTGGACTCTGCTACCGACAGACCACCGGTGGTAGACCGCTGACGGGGTGACCCAAGGACCAGCACACCCCCGCCGAGGTCAGCGCATAGGGACGCCAACTCCCCGATGTACGCCACTGTCTTGGCACGCACACCCGCATCCGGGTCGGTAAGGTGCCAGCCCTCAATCTCTGCGGCCGGCCCGGCAAGCAACCAGTGCAAACCAGTTACGGTCAATCCAAGCCGCGCAGCCTCAGTCCTTACTTCACGCCGGCGGGCGGATGAAATCTCACTGGCCCGCGCAGCCATGGTAAAAGGCGCAATCTCTACACCCTGATAGCCGAGCGAAGCGAGACACCCAAACTGCGACGCGATGTCCCATCCCTCGAACATCTCATTGCAACTCGCCCAACGAACCATCGCACCTGACCCCTCACGAACACCTGCCCATGAAGGACGTCGGCGCAGCGTCCTGCGAGTCTACCAACGCCCTCTATCGCTCCCGGAAACGAGAACAGGCCAGACCACCCCGCAATTGACAGTTTCAAGGCTGATCGTCGGACTTGGCCAACCGTGGCGGACGCGCCACGCGCATCCTGACAGCGCGTCGGGCCTGTGGCACCACCCTAGGTCCGGACCTGGCCTTTGAAGCCTGCAACTGGGAAACACGTCCAACTGGGGCCCCGGGAGTGAGCATCGGCTCAGTCACCCCAGCCTCAACCAAGACCGAACGTGCCCACTCATGAGTGTCCGAGAGGGTGTGGTCACTCAACGCCATCCGCGCAATCCGAATCATGAGCGACGCATCATCCATCGTGATCAGCCTGTCGGCGACACCGCGCTGATGCAAGTCAGACCACTCACGCAAGAACTCACGATACGCACCCGCCGACCCAGTGCGGATCATCGCCGCCAATTCACGCCTGTACCTACCAAGGTCGGGCGGAACCGCAGACCCATCCGGCGCTCCGCGCATGACTTCCTCCTTTGCTGGATCCGGTACAAGCATCCCGGATCATGAACCGAGCCAACGAACACCGAGCGGAAACGTGCGAAACTTGCGTAAACCCGCAAGAAGACAATCACGATGTACCGAGTCGGACTGCCACTTTTCCCTCTGAACCTCGTCCTCTTCCCGGACGCGCCCCTACCACTCCACATATTTGAAGAGAGGTACCGGGACATGGTCAGGGAATGTCTGGAATCGGATCGCAGCTTCGGAGTGATCCTGGTCAACCAAGACGCAACGAACCAAGATACGGCGCGCATCCACTCGATCGGGACAATTGCCCACATTGTGGACACTCGCCCCTATCCAGACGGACGGTACGACATCATGTGCCTTGGACGCGAACGGTTCCAAGTGGAGTCCCACCAGAACGACCGCTCGTATCACACGGCCTCAGTCACAATCCTCAACGAAACCGGCGCCCGATCCGGCCGCCTCGACCCGGCCGACACCTCGGCTACGAGCGGTGCCATTGCAACCAAGACCATAGTGGAGCTTCGGAGCCTGCTCGCCACACTCATCAGCGCAACAACGACGGATGAAATCCGAACGGAACAATTAAGACGGATTGCCCAGGCCATCCCCAGTGAACCGATTGCACTTTCCTATTTCGCCGCGCGCATCTTGCCCACAGCGAACGTCGCTGACCGTCAGGAACTCTTGGAGATCCCTGACGCGTCAACCCGGCTCTTGAAAGTTCAAGAACATCTCAAACGCGAGCGGCTAGTCGCAAATCAACTGGAAGAGATCAGCAAGAATTCAGTTGCCAAGGGAGACGGCGTGGGCCACGTCTTCAACTGACCGCAACGAACGCCGTAACCGAACTTGGTGCGGAAGGCGGGAGTCGAACCCGCACGCCTTGGGAGGCACAAGTTCCTAAGACTTGCGTGTCTGCCATTCCACCACTTCCGCGTGGGGTAAGTCTACCGTGCGGCGACATGGAGAGACCCAGCCGCTACCTGAGACACAACGCAAAACGCCCCACCAAAGGCGGTGAGGCGAAGCGAACCAGTTGACATGCGATGTCGGCCACCCCAGATGAGCCGGGGTATGGAGCAAGTTGTCGGAACCCAACCAGTCTGAAGCTGGCTCACAAGAAAAGACACAAAGCCCATCGTCCATTAGTCCGGCTTGGCTGAACACATTACTGTGCTTACACCTGCCGGCCAGCAACCCTGTGATCTCCAGGGGGACTCTCACAGAAGCAGTTACCCACCTCTGCAGGGATACCTCATCTTCCGGTGCGCTTCGCGCTTAGATGCTGTCAGCGCTTATCGCTTCCCAACGTAGCTACCCAGCGATGCCTCGGGCGAGACAACTGGCGCACTAGCGGTTGGTCCGTCCCGGTCCTCTCGTACTGGGGACCGCTCCGGTCAAGTATCCAACGCCTGTGGCGGATAGAGACCGAACTGTCTCACGACGTTCTGAACCCAGCTCGCGTACCGCTTTAATGGGCGAACAGCCCAACCCTTGGGACCGCCTTCAGCCCCAGGATGCGACGAGCCGACATCGAGGTGCCAAACCCTGCCGTCGATGTGAACTCTTGGGCAGGATAAGCCTGTTATCCCCGGGGTAGCTTTTATCCGTTAATCCACGTCCCGTCCACTAGGGGACGTAGGGTCACTCGGCCCTGCTTTCGCACCTGCTCGGCACGTCCGCCTCACAGTCAAGCCTTCTTCTGCCCGTACACTCTAGGGAGCGCGGTTACCATCCGCGCTGAGAAGACCATTGGGCGCCTCCGTTACTGTTTGGGAGGCGACCGCCCCAGTCAAACTCCCCGCCTGCCAGGGTCCGCGTTAGCGATATAGCTCAACGCGTGAGCGCCACAGCCACGCAAAAGTGGTATTTCACCGTCGGCTCCAGAGTGCCCAAAAGCACTCCTTCAAAGCCTCCCACCTATCCTACGTATGCACGGTCGCGGCGCAATGGCAAGGTGGAGTAAAGCTCCACGGGGTCTTTTTGTCCTGCCACAGGACGCCCGAATCTGCACGGGCACTGCAATTTCGCCGGGTCCTCAGCGGAGACAGCGCTCAACTCGTTACGCCATTCGTGCGGGTCGGAACTTACCCGACAAGGAATTTCGCTACCTTAGGACGATTATAGTTATCGCCGCCGTTCACCAGGGCTTCGATTCAGAGCGTGAACCCCTCCTCTTAACCGTCTGGCACCGGGCAGGCGTCAGCCCCCATACGGTGTCTTACGACTTCGCGGAGACCTGTGTTTTTGGTAAACAGTCGGTTGAGCCAGTTCCCTGCGACCACCCAGGTGCTTCGAGCCGCGAGGGCCTACACACCAAGTGGCGCCCCTTCTTCCGAAGGTACGGGGCTAATTTGCCGAGTTCCTTCGCTGAGGGTCTCCCGTTCACCTCGGGACCTTCATCCCAGCCTACCTGCGTCGGTTTGCGGTACGGGCACCAAAAGATCTCCCTAGCGGCTTTTCTTGCCGGCGTGGCCCGTTACCCCTTGAGATTGGCCGAAGCCGCACTCTCGGCATCCCCTCTCACGCTCAGGGTCTCACCCTTAGCCAGGAAGAACTTCGCTCCCCAGCGCGTCACAGGCTTACACGAACAAGCCAACGATTCGCGGGCAACTACCTACCGGGTCCCCGCATCGGTCAAACGATCTAATGGTGGCACGGGAATATCAACCCGTTGTCCATCGCCTACCCTAGCTTACTACTAGGCTTGGCTTAGGCCCGGCTAACCCTGAGTGGATGGACCGTCCTCAGGAACCCTTAGGCTTCCGGTGTGACCGGTTCGCACGGTCAATACGCTACTCATGCCGGCATTCGCACTTCCACGCGCTCCAGCAGTCCTCACGATCTACCTTCAACGCCCGTGGAACGCTCCCCTACCGCGTAATCAAATGACTACACCCGCAGCGTCGGGGGCAGGCTTAGCCCCGTTACATTGTCGGCGCCGGTGCACTCGACCAGTGAGCTGTTACGCACTCTTTAAAGGGTGGCTGCTTCTAAGCCAACCTCCTGGTTGTCTATGCACACCGACCTCCTTTACCACTAAAGCCTGCACTTGGGGCCCTTAGCTGGCGGTCTGGGCTGTTTCCCTCTCGACGATGAATCTTCGCACCCACCGTCTCACTCCGACTCGCACCCGTAGGCATTCGCGGTTTGGTTGCATTTGGTACCCGCCAAGGGCCCGCACACATCCAGCATCCCTACCTCCTACGGGTGTCAACTCATCGGGCTGAACCTAAATCCATTTCGGGGAGAACCAGCTATCTCCGGGTTCGATTGGAATTTCTCCTCTACCCACAGGTCATCCCCCAATTTTGCAACATTGGTGGGTCCGCGCCTCCAGTTCGTGTTACCGAACCTTCACACTGCCCATGGGTAGCTCACCCGGTTTCGGGTCGGATCGACGCCACCTAGTCGCGCTATTCGCACTCGCTTTCGCTACGGCTCCAGACGTCCACCGTCCTTAGCCTTTGGCGACGCCGATCCACTCGCCGGCTCATTCTTCAGGAGGCACGCACTCAGGCAGCCCTTGCGGGCACCGCCCTCGTACCGACTGTAGGCAGACGGTTTCAGGAACTATTTCACTCCCCTCGCCGGGGTGCTTTTCACCTTTCCCTCACGGTACTCGTTCCCTATCGGTCGCAGAGCGTACCTTAGCCTTGGAGCGTGGTCGCCCCAGCTTCCCACGGGGCTACTCTTCCCCCGTGGTACTCGCGAACCTGTTGTACCCGTGTGTACGACTACCAGTACGGGGCTTTCACCTTCTTCGGCCAGCCTTTCCAGACTGTTCTCGTCAACGTACACCAACCAGGCGGGAACCTTCGCGGGATCCCCCCAACAAGCCGCACAACCCCAAGCGGGCATAGGGCGCGAACCCACTAAGCGTCGCTCGGTTTGGACTTGACCGCGTTCGCTCGCCACTACTACCGGTCTCTCGGTGATCTCTTCTCCTCGGGGTACTTAGATGTTTCAGTTCCCCCGGTGCCCCTCCCATACGGGATGCGTGCGCATGACCGCACGCGGGTTCCCCCATTCGGAAATCCCTGGATCATCGGCTGCTGGCGCCTACCCAGGGCCTATCGTGGCCTGCACCGTCCTTCATCGGCACTCTGCGCCTAGGCATCCACCGTCTGCCCGTAAAATGGCAATCTGCCTTCTCATTGCGAACCGTTGTTGCGTCACACCAGTTGAAGTGTCCGAACAACATCATCACCATACGCCCGGCACATCTGCTGTGCGCCGGTGCGATCATCATCTAGCTGCCCAACTCCGTCTCGTTGCCTCGCATCTGCGGGACGGACTGGATGGCAGCGATGTGGCAAAAACCTACCATCGCATGTCATATCTGGTTGTCAAGGTGCAACGCCGGACCACAAAGTGATCCGGCGTCTCTTGGGTCGCAGCAACTTTACGTCACCGCCACCGCTGAAGCGTGGAAGGAAGCGCAGGCCATGAGACTGAGCCCGCGAGATCAGGCAGATACGTGCTGGTCAGCCGAGGCTGCCGGTCGCTCTGATCGACCTGGAAGTCGTGAAGCCTCTTACCGCGACTGGGTCGGGCGGGGTCACTGCACTCCGTAAGAAAGGAGGTGATCCAGCCGCACGTTCCCGTACGGCTACCTTGTTACGACTTCACCCCAATCACCAACCCGACGCTCGTCACCTACCTCCCCGGGGGGTTGGCCCAGCGCCTTCGCGTCTTGCCGGCTTTCGTGGTGTGACGGGCGGTGTGTACAAGGCCCGGGAACGCATTCACCGCACTATGCTGACGCGCGGTTACTAGCAACTCCGCCTTCATGCCGGCGAGTTGCAGCCGACAATCTGTACTGAGACCGGGTTTGGGGGATTAGCTAGCTCTTGCGAGATCGCAGCCCACTGTCCCGGCCATTGTAGCGTGTGTGACGCCCCAGACGTAAGGGCCATGCGGACTTGACGTCATCCCCACCTTCCTCCGGGGTTCGCCCGGCAGTCTCTCCAGAAAACGCAACTGGAGACGGGGGTTGCGCTCGTTGCGGGACTTAACCCAACACCTCACGGCACGAGCTGACGACAGCCATGCAGCACCTGTGACACCTCCCTTGCGGGTCGTTCGGGTTTCCCCTCCCTACCAGTGCCATGTCAAACCTGGGTAAGGTTCTTCGCGTTGCATCGAATTAATCCACACGCTCCGCTGCTTGTGCGGGCCCCCGTCAATTCCTTTGAGTTTTAGCCTTGCGGCCGTAGTCCCCAGGCGGGCCACTTACCGCGTTAGCTAAGGCACCGAGGGGGTCGATACCCCCGACACCGAGTGGCCATCGTTTAGGGCGTGGACTACCGGAGTATCTAATTCCGTTCGCTACCCACGCTTTCGCGCCTGAGCGTCAGGACAGTCTCGCGACTGCTTCTCAAACCTAGGTCGCCGCCTTCGCCTCTGGTGTTCCGGACAGTCTCTACGGATTTCACCCCTACTCTGCCCGTTCCGCGACCCACTGTTTGCCTCAAGACCGCCCGTCTGGCATGACCCCTCCCGGGTGAGCCGGGAGATTCCACACGCCACTGCTGCGGTCCGCCTGCGCGCGCTTTACGCCCAATAAATCCGGATAACGCTCGCCCCCTACGTCTTACCGCGGCTGCTGGCACGTAGTTAGCCGGGGCTTCCTCGCCCGGTACCGTCTTCCCGTCAGGCTCTCCCCGACGGTACTTCTTCCCGAGCAACAGGGGTTTACACCGCAAACGGCTTCATCCCCCACGCGGCGTTGCTGCGCCATCCTGTCGGATGTTGCGCAAGATTCCTCCATGCTAAACCCCGTAGGGCTGTGGACCATATCTCAGTCCCACTGTGGCCGTTCATCCTCTCAGATCGGCTCCCCGTCGTTGCCTTGGTAGGCCTTTACCCCACCAACTAGCTGATAGGCCGCCGGCCCCTCCATCAGCGCCCTTGCGAGCTTTCATCCCTTCTGCGACGAAGGGATCGTATGCGGTATTAGCCCACCTTTCGGCAGGGTATTCCCCACAAATGGGTAGGTCACCGACGTGTCACGCACCCGGACGCCACTCAACCAGACCGAAGTCTGACCTCGTTCGACTCGCATTGGTAAGGCACGCCGCCAGCGTTCATCCTGAGCCAGGATCAAACTCTCCATAACAACTTTCCCCGTCCCACTGGACGGAGTTCAAGTTCTGTGCAACCGAACTCAGCTGTTCTTCGGCGCAATGCCGAGAACGCTCTCATACCCTGACAGATGCTGTCAGATGCATCTTGCGATGCCTTTGGAAGCATTGCTTCCTTCCACGCTTCAGTTGTGAAGGTGCGCGCGTCTCTGCGTTTGGCCCCCGGATGGCTCTGGTGGCCGGATCGCGCCTCCCAAGATCACTTTCGCGCCTTGACTGGCAGAAACGGTTTGGCATGTTGCCTTCCGCTCACTAGAGCCCGTTTTCCGGCCTCACGATCACGCTTCGCCTTAACGTTCCCGCTTTGGCGACCCTTCTATGGTAGCTAGTCCGGTTTTCGGCTGTCAAGCCTTTTTGCGATATTGGCCGATACTGGGTGGAAATTGCCGATTTTCGTTCGCAGTGGCCGTTCGGGCGCGCTCAGCTGCGAGTGCCTCGTGGATCGGCAGGAACGGCTTCCTCCAGAGAAGTCCATCGCGTTCTTCCATATCCCAGAAGCCGAAATGCATCCAGTGCCGCTCGTGCCACTCGGTCATGTCGACCAACGGGTAGAAGCAGACCCCAGCGATAGGAATGCCTCTTTCCACGGCCGCCCGCACCTCCTCGGCAATCAT
>BJHB01000020.1:0-18783 GCA_014191415.1 Chloroflexota bacterium | reverse complement strand
TCCAGTGACCCTCTTGCCCATGAGGCGTCCCTGCTGATCTGGAAACGCAACGATGACGGTATCAACCTCACCCGCCTGAATCGCAGCGTCTAGAACGGCCCGGTCAATCATCGTCGCCCACCGGGCAAAATGATACTCCCGTCTGTTGGCAGCGCGAATGCAAAGCGCCTGTCGGGCTCCCCTCTGGATGCCATGCCGGGCTACACTGCGGGCCTGAGGAGACCAACCACATGACTCCCTTGCGACCAAACAGTCTGCAGACCGTAATTGACGCTCCGACACCTATGGCACCCCCAAGATGGGCCCTCCTGCAGCGTCAATTGCTTGAGGCACAGACCCGCGCATGCCATGAGTTCTATGCTCGGTACTTCGATGATCGCGGGTACCTCAACTGTGTACCGCGATGGTCCGGCGACGACGGCCCGGACGATGCGCTTGAGAACGTCCTGAACTGGACGGTTCTCCATGCACTCGGTGCCGACGACAGTATCCTCCAGCTCTATAAGAAGGCGCTTGAAGGACATTTCCGCCAGTACACCGAAGCCAAGACAACGGACGTTGCTCTCGGCCGGGATGGCATGTACTTCCAGGAATTCCACGCGTGCTTCGACTGGTTCCACCACGGTGAGGCGTGGAGCCCAATCTTCCTTCAGGGGCTGTCAGATCCAAACGACCGGGCCCTGATCGCACGGATGCGTCGCTGGACCGGTTGGTATATGGGAGAAAATCCGCACGTCCCCAACTACGACCCGGAACACAAGGTGATCCGGAGCTTCTTCAATGGGAGCCGCGGGCCACTCCTCAGGCCGGCAACAGCACTCGACTGGGCTGGTGATCCGATCGATGTCGAAGGCAGGTTCGACGCACTTCATGGCGAACAGTCATTCGACCAGATGCTCGAACACTTCCGGGATTACACGGATGTCGTGGGAGACAACCACGTCAACCTCGGTGCAACCACACTCGGTCTAGCGGCGTACGCGCTGACTGGTGAGGAAAAGTACCGCGACTGGGTGCGCGATTACCTGAATGCGTGGGTCGAGCGAACTGAAAACAACAACGGTCTGATCCCATCAAGTGTTGGCCTGGATGGAACCGTAGACAGCGGGTACGGATGGTACGGCGGCGTCTATGGCTGGGGATTCTCAGTGATGCAAATCCCGTGGGACGGACGGGTTGCCCATCGTGCATATCACACCCGGACGCCATTCTCATTCGCCAACGGGGTATTGATGACCGGAAACGCCGACTACGTGTCGCTGTTCCGGAGGATGATCGACAACGTCAATTCCCATGCGACGGTCCAGGACGGCAAGACGCTCTATCCGCACATGTACGGGAGGCTTGATCGCCTTGAAAAGATCAAGAATGGCGAGTCGCTGGCCGGACTGCCTGAAACCGGACCCGAAGGGTGGTACGAGTACCGTGCTTCAAAGTTTGCGCCGAGCGCCTTCGCGCTTTGGTATTGGACACACGACCAGTCAGCCCTGGACTTGCTCGATCACGTCCCGCCGTGGGTCAACTTCATAAATGGAAGTGACCCGACGTTCCCTGAACGTGCCCTGGAAGCCGACCTCGAGGCCCTGCGTCAGAAGGTTGAGGGGTTCCGCGCCGACCTCCGCTCCCCAGACACCACCATGTCTGATGACATGAACCACTTCAATCCGGCAACCATCGGTGCACTTACCCAATTGATGCTCGGCGGGATTCCAACCGGACGCGATGTTCATGCCCTGCACGCCCAATTGCGCTACTTCGATCCTGCACGGCGTCGCGCCGGTTTGCCGGAGCAAGTCGCCGCACTCGTGGATGGAATGACCGCCGACGGTGTGAGCGTGCAACTGGTGAACCTGGATCCGGTTGACGCACATTCGGTGGTTGTCCAGGGTGGTGCATACAACGAACATCGCCTTACCCACGTCCGCGATTCCGACGGCGGCGAACACAATCCCCAAGGGGTTCCGTTCGCCGTCAGACTTGCGCCGGGAGCTGCGATCCACCTGACAATCTCGATGGACCGGTACGCCAATCCTCCAACATTCTCGTTCCCTTGGGTCTAGTCCAACTCCAGACTGGGCGCCGGGTCCGCTTCTGGCCCGGCGCCACACTGAGATGCCTTCACTGAGTCTTCTTACAAGGACCAACCCAATGAAGCTCGGCCTGGTTACATATCAGTTGGGGAAGGACTGGGATGTCCCAACCATTATTTCCAATCTCACACATCTGAAATACGCAGGGGTCGAACTCCGTACCACCCACGCGCATGGCGTTGAGGAAAGCTTGTCGGCAGATGCCCGGGCTGACGTCCGGCGGCAGTTCGCTGCTTCGCCGATCGAACTGGTGGGCATCGGGTCAATCTACGAGTACCACTCAACCGATCAGTCAATTGTCCGTGCAAACATCGAGGGAACGAAACGCGCGTTGCAACTTGCGCACGACGTTGGAGCCGGTGGGGTAAAGGTACGGCCCAACGGGGACAACCTCGCATCTGGCGTCGCAATCGAGGCAACGCTTGACCAGATTGGCCACGCGCTTAGGGAATGTGGTCAAACCGCTGCAGATAATGGTGTGGTCATCCGCCTTGAGATGCATGGGTCCGTGGGCGATGCAATTCACATGCGACACGTCATCGACGTCGCAAACCACCCGAATGTCGTCCTATGCTGGAACTCGAATACTCGGTTCGATGTCGACGAACATGGGTCGGTGAGTCACGATTTTGGCCTGGTGAGTGATCGGATCGGTCTTGTGCACTTGCACGACCTGACTGACGAGGGATATCCGTGGTCTGAGCTTCTGTCGCTTCTGACGGCAACTGGGTACTCCGGCTACTGCCTGGCGGAATGCGCGCCAGAGAGCAGCGATCCGAGCCGGGTTCTGCAGTACTTCCGGTCCCTATACATCTCGTACGGAGGCAAGTGAGCACGCTTTGCCTTTAACCGGACCGCGCGTCGGCAACTCCGCGGTCCGGTTCGGTTCCCTAGCGCATCCCGAGGTGACTGCGAAGATCCATTTCGGGGGCGCGCAACCGGTCAAACAGGGCTGCCTCCTTGCGTCGAACCTCGAGGGCGCGGTCGTAAACCTGATCTGCGACACCGGGGGGAATGGCCAATGTGCCGTTCTCATCCGCATGGATCACGTCCCCCGGGTGGACAGTCATTCCGTCAATGACGACCGGACTATTGACGTCTAGCCACCGAATCTTCCCATGCATTGGCGAGATGCCGGCAGCCCAACAGGGAAGAGGCACGCCCCGCACTCCCTCTATGTCCCTGATGCAACCGTTAGTCAGGTACCCAACCGCGCCGGCCATCCGCATGAAGGTCCCCATTCCGTCACCGATAGTCACGGTGTACCGGGGACGAACCCCAACGGACTCGATAACCGCGAAGATGGGAACGTTCCCTCCATGCCGGTCTGATGCTTCAACCATCAGGCGAAGCCAGTCATCAAATAGCGAATGAGGGTCGTCCATTCCCGGCGATGTCGTATCCATGCGGGCGGTCACCGCGATGCCAACCCTGGGCCCCGCCTCAGGCATCAGGCACCGAATGTCGGGTCCGGTGTATCCAAATGAGGGGTCCCGAACCTCGAGCAACTCCAAGCCATTCGCCACCGTCGGCGTATCGAATTCGACAAGACGCCTGATTGCATCAAAGTTCATCGCTAGAACCGTCCTTTCCTACCTCGATAAATCCCGAACCCGTGCCGACCCTCAACCCCGAGCCGAGAACTCCATAGCATTCCGATAACACGCCATCCATGCCAACTTCTCACAATGGAAGTGTCGCAAACGCCAGACGACGACTCGATCAGTTGGTCTGCAACACAACCAGAGTTCACCTGAGGATAGGAACAAAATGAACAGTCGACTACTCATTGCGATCGTCCTCGCAAGCGCCCTTAGCGCTTCTTGCGGACCAATGAGCCTAGACAGTCTGACCGCGCACGGATCCAACAAGCCAGATGATTCCAACTCGGAGGCGCAGCCAGCGTCTGAAGGATTCGCGGTCTCAAGCCCGGACACGCTACGTGGCATTCTTGGAATAGCCCATACCTGTGATGGTCGAGGCGAAACACCGGCAATCAACTGGAGCGGAGCTCCGCAAGGAACCGTCTCATTCGCTGTGACAATGCATACTCAAGTCAATATCTTCGAGTCCCACGCCTACCTTGTTGTGTACGACCTTCCTCAGTCGGTACAAGGTTTGCCGACAAATAGCAGGGAAATTGGCACATTCGGGGCGAACAGCATCAACGACCGGCGGGAATACGCACCCCCCTGTTCCAAGGGCCCAGGGATGAAGGATTACGTAGTCACGGTTTTTGCGCTCAATTCCGTGCCGAAGGTGACAGACAGAAAACAGGGCGTGACCCGGCAAGAGCTTCTGTCCAGCATCAGCCAGCTGACGATAGACAGCGCAACACTCAAGATCAGCTACGCACGACCAACCAATCCATGACAGCATGTTGGAGAAGGACTCTGGCGGGCATTAGTCTCGTGTCGCGTGAACGCGAGACGTTTCAACCGATCGAGATGTGGACGCTTGAAGCGGTTGCGCACCAGAATTTCTCGATGTATCCAACGACGAGGTCTGTAGCCTCTTCATGGGACACATACGGAGACTTCGCAGGATTGTACATACAATCCGTGAGATCCCTCAAGAGGATCGGCGAAAACCCCCACCAGACAAGTTGCTTGATGGCAAATGTTCGGTTTAGGATGCACATGTTGGTGTGGACGCCCGCAATGATGACTTCTTCTATTCCGCGGGCTGAATAGTATTTCCACAGCTCTGTCCCGTCGGCTGACACGACATCACACGCGTCGTCAATCCCAATCGCTGCATGCTGGCGTGTCCACGGGTATGGCATGCCTTTCTTATGCTCGGGATGGTCGGGGTCCGGACAGGTGTCGCACGGGTCGGTCGCATCGATCGGCAACGGAGGAACCTTACGGGGCCTGTCTTCCGGGGGAGACGCGTCAACTGAACTAGAAACCGTCAGTAAGCGCACGCGGGCGGGCGTCCCCTCATAAAAATCTATAGTGTCGGAGGGTGCGTGGACGATCAACGCGCCCGCGCTACGGAACCGCTCAACCACCATGGCGATACCAGGCAAAAGGCGGGCGAGACGCTCTTCGGCTCCCCGGCAGGTATGCCGATCCCAGACGTCACACAGCACTACTGCCGTGCGGGCCGGGTCGCACTCCCGAATTGTCTCGCTGGTTTCCCAGATGCGATACCCACCGCGCTCTACCAAACGCTGCACGCGTGCCTTGATGTTGATCACCATCTGGTTACCCACCCTTCGAGTTCGCCCCTAGCCCAAGCGCACTGTCCCCCATTCACCATGCCCGTGATTGGTATCAGGCAGGCAACTCCTGCACCTGTCCTGCCGCCCCCTGCATGATGCCGTCCAGTTCGCCGAGTACCTCGTCGTCTATCGACAAGTCGAGTGCGCCGAGATTGTCATCAACCTCGGATGGTCGACGGCAACCGACCAGAGCCGTTGCGACAACTCCATCCCGGAGCACCCATGCCAATGCAAGTTGGGGTAGCGAAACCCCAACTCGTGCGGCAACGTCCATCAACCTATCCACAACGTCGAGGTTTTGTGGCAGGTTCTCTTCGGTTAGGAGGGGTTGGCGGAATGCCATTCCTCGGCTCCTCCAATCAGTTGCGTCCAGTCGGGTGGCACGATCCCACGTACCTGATAGAAGCCCGTGAGCCAGCGAACCGTATGCCATGACTGAGATGTCCAGCTCCCGGCAGGTTTCAAATGCGTGAATCTCCCATCGGCGGTCGAACAAGTTGTAGCCAACTTGATTCGTGACCAGAGGTGCCAACTGCTTGCACGCACGCAATTGCGGTGGCGAAAAGTTCGAGACACCAACGTGCCTCACCTTTCCGGAATCGCGTGCGCTAACAAGAACCTCCATCGTTTCTTGGAATGGCACGTTCACATCCGGCCAGTGGACCATCCACACGTCAAGGTAATCGGTCCGAAGGCGACGCAATTGCTCGTGGAGACCCCCGGGTCCATCAAGAATGGCAGCCCGTGAACTGTCCCGCCTGAACGGCCGCGGGTTTGCTTCCCAGTCCCAATGCAAGCCGCACTTCGAGACCAAGACGACGTCCTTCCGCCGTGGTCCGAGCATTTCACCGAGGACTGTCTCAGCGCGGCCATGTCCGTACGCGGGTGCCGTATCAAACAGTGTCACTCCGACGTCAATGGCGCGGTCAACCGCAAGGGCCATTTCTCGATCATCAATCGGTCCGTAGTCCTCTGCCCCCATTGGCCAGCAACCGAAACCGATGGCGGAGACCAGCGGGCCGTGAGACCCCATCGCCCGGTACTTCATTGCTGATCGGTCCTTTCCGCCTGAGTTCCAACCCGTGCCGGCAACTACATCACTGCGATCGATGCTCAGGGCCCAAATTACCCGTCAATCCGGTGCCGTGCGAGTACGCCCTCATCGAGAGTTACGCCAAGGCCAGGTCCAGCCGGCACCGCGAGCATCCCGTCACGAGGAATTAGCAAGTCCCCAGTCAAGTCAAGTTGTTGCGATGGCATGACATGGGGCACTGGAACTTCCTGGATCAGGAAGTTCGGGATCGTCGCGTCAAGGTGTAGAGACGCCGCAAGTGCGATCGGTCCATACCAGGCATGCGGAGCAACTTGCACAAAGTGGCATTCAGCCAAACCGGCGATCAACCTGGCTTCAAAGATGCCACCACAGTGCGCAACATCCACCTGGATCACTTCGACCGCCTGATGGTTCAAGAGATCCTGAAATCCCCATTTGGTGTACACCCGCTCGCCCGTGGCCAGAGGGACTGCAACCATGTCACGGACCTTGCGCATCGCCGCGGGGCTTTCCGGTGCAACGATTTCCTCAATGAAAAATGGCCGGTATTCTGCGAGCGCATTAGCAACCCGTATCGCCGCGGCGACGCCAAACCGGCCATGCGTGTCGATGGCAATCTCCACATCGGGACCGACTGCGTCTCGGACCGCACCTACGATCGCACCGACGTGCCTGATGCCCGCCTGGTCAATGGTGTCCCTGATCGTTCCGAAAGGGGCGATCTTTATTGCACGGTAGCCCCGCGCCACCGCCTCGAGCGCACGGTCACGGTACCGGCCCGGCATGTGGGACCGCTCTCCTTGGGGAAGGAAGGGATCGGATCCAAGCGAGAAGAACATATGGTTCGCGTAGACAGGAACCACCGTACGGATTGCGCCGCCGATCAGGTCGTATATAGGCATGCCCGCGGACTTGCCCTTGATATCCCAAAGGGCATGCTCGATCCCGCTGATCGCCGCGAGCAGCAGATTTCCACCGCGGACGTTGTGATACCGCGCATACATCCGCTGCCAAAGGTCTTGGATGCGTCGCGGATCCTCACCGACAACCCAAGAAGCCAGCTGCCGAACGACAGATGCCGCCATGAACGGCTCGGTAGTGGTCGCTTCGCCGTAACCGAAGATTCCAGTATCGGTATCAACCCGCACAAAACACCAGACCCTTTCAAGCCCGGCGTCGAACAGGATTGCCTCAAGCGCGGTAATCTTCACGGTTCCACCCTACCTTCATATACATAGACGCGTCATTTGCTGAGGAAATGCGGTCGACGCCAGTTTGCAACTGCAATCAACGGTGACAACATCCGAGGGACCTCGGAACCATGGCTCTCACCCAACCTCCAACTATCTCAACAGTTATCCCTTGCGCACCCGCCTCGGGTGACATACGCTGCGGCTGAGTGGAGAGACTGGCATGACCGAACCAAGACCAGCCTGGGACCGCGACAATCGCGCGTCATTCGCGTGGACACCGGGACCCGCTGAACACCAGAGAAGTCGTCTTGCCCGACTAATCGAAGTCGCAGGCTTGACTTCGCTGGACGAGTTCAGGCACCAAAGCGCAACTGACCCGGCATGGTTCTGGCAGCAGATGATCAAGCAAATTGGGGTTGTCTGGAAATCTCCGCCATCGCGCACCCTTGACCTATCTCGCGGGCCTGAGTTTGCCACCTTCTTTCCAGACGCGGGGTTCAACTACACCGAACAGGCGCTCGACCACTGGATCGCAAACGGGCGTGCCGACCACCCCGCCATCGTCTGGGAAGGCGAGGAAGGTTCAACGCGCACCCTTACCTATCGCCAGTTGCTCGCCGAAGTGTCAAAGGCATCTCACGGCTTGGCCTCTCTCGGGGTGGTCCGTGGGGATCGGGTTGGAATCTTCATGCCATTGATCGTCGAGTGTGCGGTCGCAATGCTTGCTTGTAGTCGGCTCGGAGCAATCTTCACTCCAATCTTCTCGGGGTTTGGCGCCTCGGCGGTTGCGACGAGGCTGAACGACTGCGACGCGTCAGTGCTGATCACGGTTGACGGCGCATACCGCCGGGGGAAGGCGGTGAACTTGAAGGCTGTCGCCGATGAGGCGGTGGTCCTCGCACCGTGCGTCCAAAGAGTTGTCGTTGCCCGTCGACTGTCTGATAGTGATCGTGGCACAACACCGTGGGTTGAGAGCCGCGACCACTGGTGGGATGAGGTCCTTTCTGGCCAACTTGTTCAACATCAAGCCGCGCCCACCTTGGCAAATGACCCGTACATGGTGATTTACACGTCTGGCACCACTGGCCAACCAAAGGGCACCAGACACATCCACGCCGGGTTCCCAATCAAGTCGGCTGCTGACCAGATCGTCCTGTTCGACGTCCAGAGTGACGACCGGGTTTGCTGGTACTCCGACCCGGGATGGATGATGGCGCCGTGGCTCATCAAGGGTCCATTGTTGCTCGGCGCGACGGTATGCCTCTACGACGGCGCTCCCGATTGGCCTGATGCAGGTCGGCTGTGGGAGTACATTGCCAAGCATCGGGTGAGCGTGTTCGGAATTGCCCCAACAGCGATCCGAAGCCTGATGCGACACGGATCGGATCCGGTAAACCGCCACGACCGGTCGTCGTTGCGCGCGCTTGGGTCGAGCGGTGAACCATGGACGCCTGAAGCATGGTGGTGGTTTTTCGGCGAGGTCGGTCAGGGACGATGTCCCGTCATTAACTATTCCGGTGGAACTGAGATATCCGGTGGCATCGTGGGATGCACCACCATCGAACCCCAGCAGCCGTGCGGGTTCACCGGCGCCGTACCAGGAATGTCGGTAGACGTCATTGATCCTGATGGCAACCCGGTCAGGGGTGATGTCGGTGAACTCGTCGTCACACAACCATGGGTCGGCATGACCCAGAGTTTCTGGGGCGGACCACCACCAGGTCATCCACAACACAATCCTGCACGTCAAGCCGCCGCCGATCGTCGGTACCTGGAGACGTATTGGACCCGTCCAGACCAATCGGGGACCTGGGTACATGGAGACTGGGCGCAGATTACTCCGGACGGAAGTTGGTACATCCTTGGGCGGTCTGACGACACGATCAAGGTTGCTGGCAAGCGACTGGGACCCGCAGAAGTCGAAGCGTCGGTGCTGTCCCATCCCGATATTCTCGAGGCCGCGGCGTGTGGGTTACCAGATGACTTGAAAGGCGAGGTCCTCGCCGTTGTCGCGGTCCCGCGCGATGCAAGTGATGCGAATGACCCTGAACGAGCGGCCAACCTCGCGACCCAAGTCGCGGAAATGGTCGTCCGGGATCTCGGCAAGACCCTTCGCCCGAGCCCTGTCCTGATCGTCTCAGAACTTCCCAAGACCAAATCTGGAAAGGTCATGCGTCGGGTCGTCCGCGCCGTTCTGGCGTCCGACCCGAACATGGGCGATTTGTCGGGATTGGACAACCCGTCAGCGATTGAATTTCTCAAGACCGTCGTGGCCCGCTCTCACTGAAAGGGCGCCTCCGCCAAGGCCGAAATCATCGACCGACGGAGGCACCGGACCGTAATCACGCCCAAGCGGGGGGAGATGTGGCCCCGACCCGTCAACCTACCCAAGGGGGACAAGACACCAAGGCCTTCGCTTGGTTACTCGGGCCTCTGTCTACCCATGAGCTTGAGATCAACGGATTTCTGTCCACGTTATGTCACGATCGACGTGAGGCAGGCACTTTGGGCGTTAGCCGAGTTCCTGATCCTGGCTAAGTACCGCCTCCCAAGACCGACCCGTGGCTTGGGCCGCCCAATCAGCAAACTGCGCTGTTCGCATGATGGACAGGAATGCGGGACGCCAGTACTCGAAGTCGCCGTTGTCTTCGGCCTCCGCAGATATCGTGAACTGGATGTCCTTCAGGTACATGACTCGAAGCCACCGTCTCCACGTCAATCCCGTGCCGTCCCCGACAGGATCGGCAACATATGAGTGCTCGAGCTCCAAGTCGACCATCGCCCCGACAGAGTCGGCGATTGATCGCTCGATTTGCGCGGAAGCGATGGATCGGACCCCTGACTCAAGCCCCTCCCTCAAGATGATGGCGTCGTCGGGTTCCACGTTCGTCGGCAACCGCCGAGCTTCCACGGATACAACTGCACGACACGGCGCGAACGGCGGAGGCGTCAACTGGACCGGCACCCCGTCGGTTGCATTCCATTCGCGCGGATACAAAAGTGACACATGGTGGTCACGATCGCGCCACGCAAGAAACCCCGTGAATGAGGGGCGAGGAACGTCGCTAACGGACGGCAGACTTCGATCTGGCATTGACCGAGTGTACGTGAGAGGAGCGGACCTCCAAATATAAATCCAACGATGCGGGTGCCAATCCAATTTGATCAGGGTTTGCAAGCCGGTTTGCAAATCGGTATCTTGCGTTCCGAACCTGAGACTTAAAGTTGAAACCGACTTGAGGCTCGATTGTGGTCCGGGTGCGTGGGGACGCACCCAAAGTTTTGGAGGGGTTGCGATGCTCGTAAATGACTCAGGCTCGGTGGGCTCTGTGAAAGGCGGGAGTCGCCGTGACTTCCTCCGGAAGATGGCTTTTGGGGTGGCAGCCGCCACCGGAGCAAGCTCATTGCAGACTAGCGCTACCGCGTTTGCTTCCTCGGACGTACATGGTGGAAGCCAGGGTTCTCCCTTGACTGGTTCCTTCCAGGGAGCTTTCAAGGAATCGCCGATACTCGCCGATTTGGTCAAGGCCGGCAAGCTTCCATCCGTCGATCAGCGCATACCTTCAAATCCACGCGTCATCAAGCCACTGGAGGCGGTCGGCAAGTACGGTGGCACGTGGCACCGTGCTTACCGGGGCCCGTCTGATCGGGTCGGGCCATCCAAAATCGTCGAAGAGATGCTCATTGACTGGGATGCGCCAGATACTAAGACCATCGGCCTTGTCGCCAACTTGGTTGAGAAGTGGGAACAGAACGCCGATGCTTCTGAGTACGTCTTCACCTTGCGTCAGGGCCTGAAGTGGTCCGACGGAGCGCCGGTCACTACTGACGACGTGATGTTCTGGTACGAAGACATCAACCAGAACAAGGACATCCGCCCCAACGCCGACCCCCTGATCAGGCAGAAGGTTGGAGCCGAGTACAAGCTCGCGACCATCGTCGCGGTTGATGCGACGACGTTCAAGGTGACGTACGCCGCCCCGAACCCGCTCCTTCCGATCGCGATCGCGAAGACAGGTGGGTTCCCGAACCCTCCCGCATTCCTTGCACCATCTCACTACCTCAAGAAGTTTCACCCGAAGTACGCGAGTGTTGACGACCTCGCCAAAATCGCGACTGAGAAGAACCTTCCGGCATGGCAAGCCCTCTGGGGTGATGCCGGAAACATGGAAGGCGCGATCGCTTTCTGGTTCAAGAACCCAGAACTGCCGACGCTCCTACCTTGGCGGGTTACCGTCCCGGCACCGGCAGATCCGTGCGTTCTCGAACGCAACCCGTTCTACTGGCAGGTTGATACCGAAGGAAACCAGCTTCCCTACATTGACAAGATTGAGCACGCATTCTTCGAAAGTCTCGATGTAGTTAACCTATGGGTCGCGCAGGGCAAGATCGACATGCAGATGCGTCACATGTCTGCAGGATCGTACGTCTTCCTGAAAGAGAATGAGGCCAAGGGCAAGTACCGCGTGCTCAACTGGCGCTCAGCCAGCACACAGGCGTACTTCCCCAACCAGAATTGCCCCGACCCGGTCTTGGCGAAACTGTTCGCCACTCCCGAGTTCCGCCAGGCCATGAACATCTCGATCAACCGGGAAGAAATTGCCGAGATCGTCTACAACGGCCTTGGGGTCGGACGCCAAGCCAGCCCGGTAACCGGTTCGCCCGAGTTCGATGCCGACCTCGTGAAGATGTGGGCCGAATACGATCCGAAGAAGGCAAATGACCTTCTGGACAAGCTTGGCCTCACCAAAGGCTCGGACGGGATTCGCAAGCGTCCGGACGGCAAGGCGCTTGAAGTCGTCGTCGAACACATCTCACCTACCGGTTCTCCTGAGAATGATCAACACGAGTTGGTCAAGGGCTATTGGGCAGCGATCGGAATCCGGGCAACCATGAAAGCCGTGGAGCGGTCACTCTACGAAGAGCATTGCCGCACCGGCGAGATCGAAATCGGCAACTGGGGCTTTGACCGGTCTTCAGTGGTCAAGGCAGATCCAGGGCGCTGGCTTGGAACCATCACCGACGGACCATGGGCGCCAACGTACGGTAACTGGTACGCGAAAGCTCCGTTCAAGCAGGAAGAACCACCCGCAGACCACCCGATCCGCAAGATCTGGGACCTGTGGGATCGAGTGCAGGTCGAGCCCGACGAAGCCCGTCGAAATGCCCTGTTCCAGGAACTACTTGGTGTTCACAAGGCAGCACCGATGGTCATCGGAGTTGTCGGCGAAATCGTCGCTCCGCAAATTGCGTCGAATGCCTTCGGAAACACCATCGCTGGCTACATTGCCGACGACACACTCCGTGACTACGGCCTAATCAGCCCGCAGCAGTTCTACCTCGGGCGCGCCTAACCGCGAAATTACCGCTTCCGGCCAGTGGGAGGATGAATGTCGTGAACGGCATTCATCCTCCGGTCAATCGTATGTCACCTAACTTCCCCGGTGAAACCCCGCCGTCGCGAGGCACCAATGCTTGCGTACACGCTAAAGCGTCTTCTGCTGTCCATTCCCACGCTGTTCGTGATTTCCCTGCTTTCGTTCGTGTTGATCCAGTTGCCGCCAGGAGACTTCCTGTCGACATACGCTGCAACACTGGCGTCCATGGGGGAGCAAGTCAGCGGGGATACGTTGGCTTTGCTCCGAGAGGCCTACGGTCTTGATCAGCCGATGTACATCCAGTACCTCAAATGGATCGGCGGGATCGTCCTCCGAGGTGATTTCGGACTTAGCTTGGAATGGCGTCAGCCTGTTGCTACGCTGATTTGGGAGCGGATGGGATTGACCATCGCCCTCACGCTTTCAACGCTGGTCTTCACGTGGTTGCTCGCAATCCCAATCGGGATCTATTCAGCAACGAACCAGTACAGCCTGCTTGACTATGTGTTCACGACCATCGGGTTCATCGGACTTGGCGTGCCCGGGTTCATGCTCGCCCTCGTGGTTATGTGGGTCTCTTTCTCGTACTTTGGCGCCGACGTCGGTGGCCTTTTCTCAGATGGCTACAAGAATGCGCCATGGTCATTCGGACGCGTAATTGATCTGCTATCGCATCTCTGGATACCGATGGCGATCCTTGGAATGGAAGGTTCTGCCGGTCTCATCCGGACCATGAGGGCGAATGTCCTTGACGAACTCCATAAGCCTTACGTCACCGCCGCCCGCGCCCGGGGCCTCGACGAGACGGTGCTCACCTACGAGTACCCAGTTCAGGTTGCGTTGAACCCGTTCATCTCGACGCTCGGATGGGCGCTGCCGGGATTGGTGAACGGTGGCACGATTATTTCCGTGACCCTGAGCCTGCCAACCGCGGGTCCGTTGCTTCTCCGAGCGCTTCAGTCACAGGACATGTACCTGGCTGGAGCCTTCATCCTACTTCTGGGAAGCCTGACCATCTTTGGCACGCTCATGTCTGACCTTCTCCTTGCGTGGATTGACCCTCGCATCCGCTTGGACCAGTAGGAACGATCGGTGACATCGACCGCCTCCTCAATGCCGCCTCCGGCTTCAGCGGTTCCGGATCCACGAGCCCCACTGCCAATCGCAACTCCTCGAACCGAGGAGAGCAAGGTGTTGGTGGCATCCCAGTGGAAACTGATGTTCTGGCGGTTTCGCCGCCACAAGCTCGCAATGATTTGCACGGTCGTAGTCCTCTTCTTCTACGTAGTTGCCCTGTTTGCTGAAGTGATCGCACCGCTTGACCCGAACAAGGTTTACAACCTCTACCGGTATGCGCCACCCCAGCCGATCAGTTTCCAAGACAAAGATGGCGGGGTTTCAGTTCGCCCATATGTCCTCGGTATGAAAAGTTCCCGGGATGCCAATACGCTTCGTATCACGTATGTTCCTGACCCGACCAAGCGTTTCCCGGTGAACTTCTTCGTCAAAGGCGAGAAATACAAGTTCTGGGGCATCTGGGAATCGGATGTCCATCTAGTGGGGCTTGCGCCTGACGCGCCAGCAAACACTCCGTTCTTCCTGCTGGGAACTGACCGGCTTGGAAGAGACATGTTTTCGCGGATTGTCTACGGGGCGCGGATCTCCCTTTCAATTGGCCTCGTCGGGGTCCTGCTCAGCCTAGTCTTCGGGATCCTCCTGGGAGGAATTTCTGGTTACTACGGTGGGTGGCTCGACGCCGTGATCCAGCGAATCATTGAGTTCATCCGATCCCTTCCGACCATCCCGGTATGGATGGCCTTGGGAGCCGCGATGCCTCCGAAGTGGCCACCCGAATATGTCTACTTCGGGATCACGATCATCCTCTCGCTCCTTGGCTGGACAGGCCTTGCCCGGGTCGTCCGTGGCCGGTTCCTCGCCCTGCGTGAAGAAGACTTCGTCCTGGCAGCACGTCTGACGAACTGCTCCGAAAGCCGGATCATCTTCAGGCACATGGTTCCAAGCTTTGCAAGCCACATCATTGCCAGCATCACCTTGGCCGTGCCCGGAATGATCATGTCCGAGACCAGCCTGAGTTTCCTCGGACTGGGTCTCCGTTCTCCGGTCATCAGTTGGGGGGTCCTGCTTCAGGAAGCCCAGAACATCCAGACCGTCGCACTGTTCCCGTGGCTTCTGATCCCTGGCGCCGCCGTGATCCTGATCGTTCTTGCATTCAGCTTTGTTGGTGACGGGTTGCGCGATGCCGCTGACCCGTACGGACGATGAACGTGCGCACTCCACCGCAAATTGCCATCGACATCCCGCATCCGGTCCTTCGTGAGCAGGAAGCGAACGCCAAATGATGACTTCGACTGATGCCGTCCGGGTCGGCACGCCCAGTG
Organism: Chloroflexota bacterium; assembly: GCA_014191415.1. Taxonomy (GTDB): domain Bacteria; phylum Chloroflexota; class UBA11872; order UBA12225; family UBA12225; genus UBA12225. Next base: position 3,443 of record BJHB01000020.1, on the reverse strand, counting down.
CGCCGCGCGACATGGACACGCCGGTCGTGCTCGACGTGAACGACCTTCGCACCCACTTCACCATGCCCGGTGGAACCGTCCGCGCGGTCGATGGCGTGAGTTACCGACTGCACCGCGGGCGGACGCTTGGGATCGTCGGTGAAAGCGGGTGTGGAAAGTCCGTAACTGCCCAGTCAATCCTTGGCATCGTGCCCCGTCCGGGGAAGGTAGTCAGCGGAAGCATGGTGCTCACCCGTTCGGACGGATCTACCTTGGAGCTTGCGGGGCTGGACCCAAAAGGCAAGGTGATCCGGAGCGTTCGAGGGAACGAAATCGCGTACATCTTTCAGGAACCGATGTCAGCCCTGAGCCCAATCCACACCATTGGGCACCAGATCACTGAAGTTATCCGACTTCATACAGGGGCGAACCGTGACCAAGCGCGGGAGCGAGCCGAGACGGTCATGCGTCAGGTTGGCCTTCCTCGGCCAGATGAGGTCCTGGGCAGGTATCCGCACCAGCTTTCCGGGGGCATGCGCCAACGTGCGGTTATCGGCATTGCGCTTGCATGCAGCCCGAGCATCCTGATCGCAGATGAGCCAACAACCGCCCTCGACGTGACAACGGAAGCGGTCATTCTCGACTTGGTCCGCAGTTTGCAGGACACAACGGGCATGGCAATCCAGTTCATTACGCATAACCTCGGAGTGATCGCTGAAATCGCGGATGAGGTCGTGGTGATGTACATGGGGAGACAAGTGGAACGTGCGTCGGTGACCGACCTATTCCTGCGCCCCCAACACCCGTACACGCAGGCACTCCTTCGCAGCATGCCCCGCCTCGGGAAGCGCGCGCAAGCACGATTGGAAGCCATTGAAGGCATGGTTCCGGATCCGTTCAGTGTGCCCGCCGGTTGCGCCTTTCACACGCGGTGCCGGCACTATGTTCCAGTGCGCTGCGATCAACCTGAGTACCTTGAAGTCGCCCCAGGTCATTGGGTCCGATGCAGCCGTGCCGGAGAGGTATCCTGATGACGACGAACATTCCGGTCCAGACTGGCACCGCTCCCGCCGGCGCGATGGATGGCGACCTGCTTGTGGTTCGCGACCTCGTCAAGCACTTCCCAATCAGGAAAGGCTTCTGGTCGAAGATCATTGGCCACGTCCGGGCGGTCGACGGTGTGTCGTTCAACGTTCGTCAAGGTGAAACGCTAGGGCTAGTGGGAGAGTCGGGTTGCGGTAAGACCACTACCAGCCGAATGGTGATGCGCGCCTATCAGCCGACCGGGGGCACAATCTACTTCCGTGACCGCACCCAAGGGTGGCTCGATATCCCTACCGCATCCGCCAACCAGGTGCGCGGGATCCGTCGCAACCTGCAGATGATCTTCCAGGATCCCTACGGTTCCCTGAACCCACGTATGACCCTCCTAGACATCATCGGCGAGCCCTTGATGGTGAATGGAGTTGCCAAGGGCAGCGAATTGCAGGATCGAGTTGCAGAGTTGCTGCGTCTGGTCGGCCTTCACCCCGAGTACATGGCGCGGTATCCCCATGCCTTCTCTGGTGGGCAACGTCAGCGTGTCGGGATCGCGAGAGCCATCGCACTCGAGCCTCAACTCGTTGTCTGTGACGAGCCGGTTTCAGCACTTGATGTCAGCATTCAAGCGCAGACACTAAATCTCCTTGAAGACCTGCAGGCTCGTCTGGGTCTGACGTACATCTTCGTCGCGCATGACCTTTCAGTTGTTCAACACGTCAGTACTCGCGTCGCCGTGATGTACGTGGGTCGGATCGTGGAGTGCGCACCAACTGAGGATCTCTTCTTTTCGCCGAAGCACCCGTATACGGAGGCGTTGCTGTCGGCCGTGCCAACGCCTGATCCCACCAGGCGGGGGTCACGCATCTTCCTGGCAGGCGAGGTTCCCGACGCATCGAACCCGCCGCCCGGCTGTCACTTTCATCCGCGCTGCCGGTATGCCGCCGACATTTGCCGGACGACCGTGCCTCCGCTGACCGAAATTGCACCCGGTCATACCGTGGCATGCCATATGTCAGACCAACTCTCACTTACGGGCATCCACGCCTAAAAGTGAAGGCGGCGGGTCAACCGATTGGTTCTGCGCATCATTGTTGGTTGCCGCCCGTTCTGTTGACGTTATGTCACTCCCAACGGACGCAAACCACTTTGGCCTATATGACGATGTGTCGGTCTCTCTGGATGCCGACCTCGAGCGGATTGAGCGCGAACTTGAAGCGTGCCGCTCGGGCTTAGCCGCATTGCAGTCCGCCCTCGCGGACGCGCGCCGGGACTCAGACGGATTGGCAACTGTCACCGCCGTCTTCAATGCAATGCGAACCGGTGGTGGAACGTGCGACACCGCGATGCAAGTCTTGCCTCGCCTCTTGGACGCGCCGGCACGCCCGTTTGGTGACGACTAGAGATTTCGGTGCTTACCGGAGGCCAATCGCTTGACCGCTTCGTACAGCTCAGTAGGTAGCGCTGGTGTGCCGACTTGCACTGCCTCGACGACGTTCGCAATTTCTTCAGGGGATGATGCTCCGCTGAGAACAACGCTGACCTCGGGAGGCATGAGGGCAAATCGCAATGCGGCGGTTGCAATCCCTCCCGGGTAGTCGCTCAACAGGGTTTCAAGTTCTTGGAGATGTCGACGGTCGTCGCCATCAAGATGAGCTACAAGCTGATCCCTTGCCGAACCAAAGAGACCGAGGCGCAGCGGACTTCCAACGATGATGCCCATGTCTCGGGAATGTGCCTCTTGAAAGAGTTCCAGAGCAGATTGTTCGAAGAGGTCGAACCGCTGAAACACCAGAAGCGTGTCGAATTGGTCCGACAGAACGCATTCCCTAAGGAATGTCAGGTCCCGTCCGTTGATCCCGAAGTGACGGCACCATCCCCGCTCACGCACCTCTCGTAAGCCATCTAGGGTGCCCCCGGTGCCAAACATTGCGTCCATCGTGGGTTCCGCCGGTGTGTGGACCTGAATGAGGTCGACACTTGACCGACGGAGTTGGCGTAGGCTCGCCTCGACGCTGGCAACTACCGCTCCACGAGACCAGTCGAAATCGGCCGGCACATGACCGAATTTCGTACCGAGCACAAACGGGCCGGCATGCCCCTCAAGCGCCTCGCCAAAAAGTGCTTCTGAACGACCACCGATGTAGCATTCCGCCGTATCTAGGAAGGTGATTCCGAGGTCGAGAGCGTGTCGGATCGTGGCAACCCCATGGGCGAATGGCAACTCACCGGCTCGCCCAAGAAGCCAGGCGCCACCGAGCCCGATTTCGGAAACCTGTAGCCCTGTTCTCCCTAGCCTACGGCGTCGAACACCGCCGTCAGGTCTGGGGTCGCTGATCACCTCGGTCATGGATTAGCCCTCCCGGCATCTGATTGCCATTGTAGGCGCGATTATCCACGGCCGCCCCGCGTCGAGAAACTCTGAC
>BJHB01000019.1:0-18880 GCA_014191415.1 Chloroflexota bacterium | reverse complement strand
CCCCCCCGCCCCTTGATTAAGATACGCTGCGCTCAGTGGGTTGGGGCGATAGGAACACGTGCACCGATGTCTGAACGGTTCGCTTGACCCCCGTGTCGTCCTGGTTCGGTCCACGCGACGCGTGCGGTCACCGGCCCCAACGGTCGGCGAGCCACCCGCCGAAGGCCCCGGCTGTCAGGTTCAGGATATCGCCCAGAACGATCCCCCCCATGTTCATCGGGGGGAGGACGAGAGGGCCGAACTCTTCGACAAGCTTGGCTTCGTTGTAGGCGTTGAGACCGGCCCAGATGAGGATGAACGCAACACTCACGGCGATGCCATTGATGAACCCGGCGACACCCGCGAGGCGACCTGACAGGTAGCCCCCGAGGAAGATCGTGCCGAACTGGAGGATTGGCAGGACGCTGAAGTCACCGCCGAGCTCCGCTCCGGGGTCTCGGACGATTCCCTGCGTGGCGGCGAGGTATCCCCCACCGACCTGCAAGAGGTAGCTGACGGCCACACCGATGAGGATTGCGTGCGGCCGCAAGGTCATGGGACGTGCCGGGGGTGTGTTCTGTCTCATGGTCGGGCGGCTCGGTCCGTCATGCGTACCGTAATCGTCGCACTGGCGTCCATGGTTTGCCAATGCGGTGGGATGAAGAAGAATGGGGTCACGCGGGGACTGACCCGCGTGACCAGCCCTGGCCCCACCCTCCTTCGCCCCTTGATGCACATGCGCTGCGCTCCCCCATCCCGCCCCTTGGTGTTCACGCGCTGCGCGAACGAGTGGGAGCAGTGGGATCAGGCCCCGGTTGGCTCGAGGATGGTGGCGCGGTACCAGTCGACGAATGACGCAAGTGCTTCCTCGAAGGGTGTTGCCGGGGCATAGGCGAGGAGGCGTCGCGCCTTGGTGAGATCGGCCCAGGTGCTGTGCGGTTCGGATGGCGGAACCGGGACTTGGTTGATCACGGGTGTGCGGTCGAGAAGTCCGGAAAGGGTTGAAATGTATTGGTATAGGGTTATCGGACGATCGTTACCCAGATTGATGACCTCGTACTCTTCACCGTGTTCCACGATGCCCGCGTTCGCGCGCTCGAAACGATCAAGTGAGGCAAGGATGCCGGTGACGGTATCACCCACAAAGGTGTAGTCGCGCGCCATCGAACCGTCACCGAACTGCGTGATCGGGCGTCCTTCCCAGATGGCACTTCCGAACATTGATGGGGTGAGGTCAGGGCGGGCACGGGAACCGACGACGGTGAAGAAGCGTAGGCAGGTGACCCGCACGTTGGAGACACGGGTGTACGCGTGTGCGATCACTTCGGTGGCGCGCTTGGTGGCGGCATACACGGAGAGTGGTCGGTCGGCGGGCATGTCTTCATGAAATGGCCCATTCCATCCTGGTGGCCCCCCGCCATAGACCGAACTGCTTGACGCCATTGCAAGATGTCCGACAATCGGAACGCCCTGTCCAGTTCCCCCCTGATCAGCGGGGGAACCGGCACCGGCCCTGTCGCCGAAGCCATGCCTCCGGCAGGCTTCCAGGACCTCGGTTGTGGCCACGACGTTCATCGCGACGTAGTTTGGTGCCTCACTGGCGGGCGCGCGGACACCGGCGCGCCCCGCGAGGTGGATCATGCGGCGGACCGGCGTGCCTGGACTGAACGTGGCACCAATCTGGAAAGCGCGGTCAAGGTCATCGGCGCTGCAGCAATCGGCTTCGAGGAACGCGAACTTGGGGGCCGATGGGCCTGCCTCGTGCCGGATTGCGTCGGCGGTTGCCTGGACCGATGCGAGATTGGCGTGCTTGCGAGCGGGGTCGTAGTGCAGCGTGAAGGAGTCGATTGCGACGACATTGTCACCACGCCGGAGGAGTGCCTCGCATGTATGGCTGCCAATGAACCCGGCGGCTCCGGTGACGATGACCGTCTGGCCTGTCTGGGCCTTGGCAATTGCGTTGAGGTCGCCTTCTGTCATCACCATAAACCTTGCCCGGCGACGTAGGCCGGTCCAATTCGTGCGTTCATGTTCGGCGCACCCGGAAACTGTCTGTGGTAGCCGGCCGATGCGCTCAGGGATGCACGAGTTTCGACTGCCCCCGTGCCGTGCCGCCGCATTCCGTTGCAACGGGAGCTAGGCAGCGATGAAATCGGATGCTCCCCAGAGATTGTGAAGTTGACCGGCCAACATGATGCGCCCATACTCGTATCAGGATGGGAACGGATGGCAGGATGCTAAGTGACACCGTTTCTCGTCGCGCACGTGCCGTGGTGAGGTTCGTGGTGCCAATCAGACGGTCTCAGGCGGACGTCGCGATCATCGCTGTGGCAGTGATCGCGCTGCTAGGTTGGTCAGGACTGCAAGTGGTCGCACAGTCAGCCTCGGGTCGCGAGGTTGTTGTCGCCCGGGTGGTCGGTGAGATTGACCCGGCCGTCTCCCAGTATGTCGAGCGTGTCGTCACGGCGTCCGAGGCTCGGGGCGCCGAGGCACTCGTCATTCTGCTGGATACCCCAGGGGGTCTCGACGTCTCGATGCGTGAGATCGTCCAACGCCTTCTCGGTGCGCCGCTTCCGGTGATCGTCATGGTCGGACCTTCCGGCGCGCGGGCAGCATCTGCTGGCACATTCATCGTGCTTGCGGCCGACGTGGCGGTGATGGCACCGGGAACGACCATGGGCGCAGCGCATCCGGTGGCCGTCGAGGGCGGGATGGTGATCCCGATTGATCCGGTCATGATGGAGAAAGTCACCAACGACGCGGTCGGTTACATCCGTGGTCTGGCGATTCAGCGCGGACGCAACGCCGAGTGGGCCGAGCGTGCAGTACGCGAGAGTGTGGTAGTTGGTTCGTCGGACGCTTTGCGGACGGGTGTCGTCGAAGCCGTTGCGTCAGATCTTGACGACGCCCTCAACCAGCTGGATGGGCGTCGCGTTTCCGGCCCGTGGGGCGACCGGCCTTTACGGACGCGCGGTGCGGTCATTGTCGAGATCTCACCGTCAGTCGCCGAGTTGATCTTGGCAATCGTCGCCCAACCGGCGGTGGCTTACCTGCTCTGCCTGATCGGTCTTGTCTTGATCGGGTCGGAGGTATTTGCGGCGACCGGAGGGGCGGCCGGCCTGGTAGGAACGATCTGTCTTGTCATGGCGCTGATGGGTTTCAACAGCCTCCCGGTCGAGAAGGGTGCGGTTGCAGTGATCGGACTGGGGGTAAGCCTCCTGGTTGCGGAACTCAAGGCCGGAGGGCACGGGATGCTTGCCGTCGGCGGGGTCATGGCGATCGCGCTTGGGAGTTGGTGGCTTTTCCCGGATTCTGGCCCGACGATTGGCGGTGTGCCGGCGCGCCTGGACCCGCTGATCATGATTGCAGCGGTCGGTTTCCTGGCGGTTTCCACCGGTCTTGTCGTGGTGAAAGCGATCGGGACGGTCGGTCGACCGGCGCGGACGGCAATGCCTGTCCCCGGCGAAACGGGTGTTGCCCTGACCGCGCTTGCACCGGGCGGGACGGTCAGCGTCCGCGGTGAGGCATGGAGTGGACGTGCGATTGCGGGTACGATGGAGAGTGGGCAAGCGATCCGGGTGACGGATCGTCGGGGCCTGACCCTGATTGTCGAGCCGGTGGCAACCGGAACGGAAGTCGTTAGCGCGGTCCCTCGGTCGGAGTAAGCAACATGGGATGGCTCGCCGCAGTAGTGGTGCTCCTCGGGATTATCATCCGGGGTGTACGGATCATCCCTGAATACCAGAGGTTAGTGGTGTTCCGACTGGGGCGGTGTGTTGGCGCCAGGGGGCCCGGTGTCCAGATCGTGGTGCCGTTCCTTGAACGCGCGGTCAGTGTCGATCTCCGGGAGTCCTTCCTGCAAATCCCGCAGCAGAAGTGCATCACCAAGGACAACGCCTCGATTGCCGTTGACTTCCTGATCTACCGCAAGGTCGTCGATCCGGCGCTGTCGGTTGTCGAAGTCTCGAATCCTGAAGGCGCGACCCAGGGTATCGCCACCACGACTGTTCGAGCAGTCATCGGGGACCTGTCGCTCGACGATGTACTGTCAAAGCGCGAGACAATCAATGATGTCTTGCGAGTGAAACTTGATGCGGTCACCGAAAGGTGGGGTATCAAGGTCACGAATGTCGAGATCCGCGAGATCGTGCCACCGCCGCTTGTCCAGGAAGCGATGAACCGGCAGATGTCGGCTGAGCGTGATCGGCGTGCGCGAGTTTCCGAGGCCGAAGGGCGTCGCGAGGCGGTTGTCCTGGTTGCGCAGGGTGATCGCCAGTCGGCAGTTCTCAAGGCGGAAGGTGAGCGCGCGGCCGTGCGGTTGCAAGCCGAGGGAACGGCCCGGGCGCTTGAACTGGTGATGCAAGCCGCGTCGCAGATAGATGCCCGTACAATGACCCTGCAGCACCTTGAGGCGCTCAAGGCACTCGGGGCGAGCCCCTCAACGCGAATGGTTCTGCCAGTTGACGTTCTCGCGCTTGCCGAGCACATCGGAAACTATGCAGGCGAGGCGCTCAAGGAGAGCCCACCCGTTGACCCCGTGGCGTGACGGCAGACCGTGACAACCGCCCCCGAAGCTCGACGGATGGGTCACCGAGGCGGCTATGGCGTGACGGCGGTGTTGCAGAACGGCATGGCCATCGATAGGGCGACGACGATGCTGATCGATACCCAGACGTAGTACCGGGTCGGGCGACCTCGCCCGCGGCCGGACTTGTTTCCTCGGGCGTTTCGCGGTTGTTGGCCGGGTTGCATGAACATTTCATCATCTGCAACGCGCCGTGACCGGACTTGATCGCAGTCCCGGCCATCGGGTTGGCGTGGATGCCTGCCAATCCCGTGGGCATTTGTGTTGCCATCCCCTTCTTATGTGCGGTGAGTGACCGGGTACCCGGTCGGGGTCAGGCCACAATTCCGTTGTATCCTCTGGAAACGGAACAGTGCATTTCGGACAGAGGACTATCCCCGGTTGGCGCAACCAATAGGCGCTGCAAGTAGGCGAGGGGGCATTCTTGAGGCCTCGACCTGACTGATTTTGCCCGGACGGGCTAAGTGGAAAAGATTGGTGGCCGGTGGGGTACCGGGCGGAAGGACATTGCAATGCGGCTCGGCATCAATGGATTTGGGCGGATTGGGCGACAGGCCTTCAAGGCAATCCTCGAGAGGCATCCTTCGCTGGAGCTTGTGGCGATCAACGATTTGGTTGACACGGCGACCAATGCCCACTTGCTTCGGCATGACAGCAACTATGGGAACTTCCCGGGAACAGTGAAGGTCGAGTCCGATGGCCTGATCGTGAACGGCCATCGGGTTGCGATCACCGCCGAACGCGACTGGTCGAAGCTGGACTGGGGTGGACGTGGGATTGATCTCGTCATCGAAGCGACTGGCGTAGGCACGAACCGCCCGGATGCGGAGAAGCATCTGCACGCTGGCGCGAAGAAGGTCATCATTTCCGCCCCGGCGAAGGGTGAGGACATCACCGTGGTCCTTGGGGTAAATGACGCCAAGTACGACCCTGCGAACCACCACATCATCTCGAATGCCAGTTGCACAACCAACGGACTTTCACCGGTTGTGAAGGTCATTCTGGACCACTTCGGCATCGTCAAGGGGATGATGACGACAGTCCATTCCTACACGAATTCCCAGCGCATTCTTGACCTGGCATCGAAGGACCTTCGTGAGGCGCGTGCCGGGGCGATGAACATCGTGCCAACGTCCACTGGGGCCGCTCGCGCCGTCTCCCTGGTAATTCCCGAAGTCAAGGGCATTGTCGACGGCGTGGCCTACCGCGTTCCGACCCCGACGGTATCAATCGTCGAGTTCATTGCGAACGTCAAGCGGTCGACCACGGTTGATGAAGTGAATGCCGCGCTCCGCGAAGCTGCTGCGTCGGGGCCTCTGCACGGGATTCTTGATGTCACGGACGAACCGTTGGTCTCGATGGATCTCAAGGGCAACACCCATTCTTCAATCGTCGACTCGCAGCTCACGATGGTCGTTGGCGGGGACATGGTCAAGGTGGCGGCGTGGTATGACAACGAGTGGGGCTACGCGTGCCGTGTATCCGATTTGGCTAACCTGATCGCCTCACGCGGGTTTGCCCACTGACCGGCATTCTTCGTAGTCCCACCCCGTCACGCGGGATACACGATCTGCGTGGGTGGTGTTTCGTAGCCACGTGACCCTTGATACCGATCATCCGCCCCCGCAAGAGGGTCCGGCTGATCGGCTTTTCATGCATTTGGCGAAGTTGAATTCGCCATCCAAAACAGAGGTTGCCGATGATCGCACTCGACAAGCAGACCATCCGAGACATCGATGCGCATGACAAGCGGGTGCTCGTCAGGGTTGACTTCAATGTGCCGATACATGAGGGTGCGATCAGTGACGATACCCGGATCCGCGCTGCCGTCCCGACCATCGAGGCCCTGCGCGCACAGGGAGCCCGTGTCGTACTCATGTCCCACCTAGGGCGACCAGACGGGGCGGTGGTGGAGGGTCTGCGCCTTGCCCCAGTTGCGGTGCATCTGTCCGAATTGATCGGTGTGCCAGTAACTGCGGTGCGTGATTGCATCGGGCCGGATGCAGAGAGTGCCGTCGAGGCGCTTGAGCGTGGGGGTGTCCTGCTCCTGGAGAACCTTCGCTTTCACGCCGCTGAAGAGGCGAACGATCCGGACTTCGCAGCGTCACTCGCCAAACTCGGTGACGTGTACGTGAACGATGCATTCGGGACGGCGCACCGGGCCCATGCCTCTACCGAGGGAGTGGCCCACCTTCTTCCGGCAGTCGCCGGATTGCTGATGGAGCGCGAAATCTCCATCATGGGTGGGGCACTGACTGACCCGGAACACCCGTTTGTCGCGGTTGTCGGGGGCAAGAAGGTCTCTGACAAAATCGGGGTTCTCAAGAATTTGATCGGCAAGGCCGATCATCTGCTGATCGGTGGCGCGATGGCGAACACCTTTCTCCGGGCACAGGGATACAAGATGGGGTTGTCGTTCGTGGAGGCCACGTCGGTATCCACCGCCCGTGCAATCCTGAGCGAAGCGTCCCACGCTGGCACCGTGATCCACCTCCCGGTCGACCTGGTTGTGGCGTCACAACTCTCATCGTCGGTGGAAACCTTCATCGTGGGAGTTGGAATGGTGCCCGACAACACGATGGCCTTCGATATTGGTCCGGCGACGACCGAACGGTACGCGGACATCATCCGGTCGGCAACAACCGTGATCTGGAACGGTCCGATGGGTGTGTTCGAGATGGAACCTTTTGCCGCTGGAACACTCGGGATTGCGGAAGCGCTCGTTCAGGTGAACGGCACGACGATTGTCGGTGGAGGCGATTCAGTGGCGGCGCTGGAAGCATGTGGACACGCCGATTCGGTCACCCATGTCAGCACCGGCGGGGGTGCCGCGCTGGAGTTCCTCGAAGGGGTTGAGCTACCCGGCGTTGCCGTCCTTCGTGACCGCGCGACGACTGCGACCAAATGATTACGTTGTGCAACGTGTTCCCTGGACAGTCGTCCCGTAAGGAGTGGTGATCATGACAAATCGACGCCCAATCGTTGCGGGCAACTGGAAGATGAACACGACTGTCGCCGAGGCTGTCGCGCTGGCGACGTCACTTCGTACGGTCCTGCACGACGTAGGGCCAACCGAGGTTGTCCTCTGTCCACCAACAGTTTCGTTGGTTTCTGTTCACGGTGTCATTGAGGGGACCCATCTCGGCCTTGGTGCCCAGAACGTCCATTTCGAGACCCACGGGGCGCATACCGGCGAGGTTTCGGTCGGCATGGTTGCGAGTGTCGGTGCGTCGTACGTGATTGTCGGGCACTCGGAACGTCGCGCACGGTTCGGGGATACCGATGAGGTTGTCTCGCGAAAGGTGCGTGCCGTTCGAACCGGAGGGTTGACGCCGATCGTTTGCATTGGCGAGAGCCTTGAGGAGTACGACGAAGGCGCAACCGCGGCGGTTGTGACGCGTCAGGTCCGAGCGGCTCTGGAGGGTATTCCCGCGGCCGATGTGCGTGGGTTCGTTATTGCCTACGAGCCAATCTGGGCAATCGGGACCGGCCGACCGGCGACTCCCGAAGGCGCGAACGCTACGGTCGGCGTCATCCGCGGGGTGGTCGCTGATCTCTACGGACGCGAGATTGCCGACGGGATGAGGATGCAATATGGCGGAAGCGTGACGGCGTCCAACGCTGCCTCGCTCTTCGCCCAACCGCATATCGACGGAGCGCTTGTCGGTGGTGCGTCCCTTGTGACCGATGGGTTTGCGTCAATCGTGGGCGCGGCATCTGTTCGAGTGGGGTGAGGACGAGGTTGGGTGACCACAGAACCGCTGCAGTCACGCACGTATACTGGAGGACAGTCATGGAAACGCTCTTCTACGTAGTTCAGATTGTCCTTGCCATCACGCTGATCGGTGTGATCCTGTTGCAGGTCAAGAGTGCAGGACTGGGCAGCGCGTTCGGCGGCAGTGACGCGTCGATCTACACCACACGGCGAGGCCTTGATCAGGTCCTCTTCCAGTTCACCATCGTCCTTTCAGTGGTGTTCCTGATCACGTCCCTGATCGTGCTTCGAGTGACGGGGTAGGCGTGCCGCCATCGCGAATGGCGCCTTCATCGGGAAGGCGTCTGGCGACGCAGTTGATGATCGCCCTCGGCGGGATCCTGATCGTCGCATTCCTGCTCGGCAGTTTCGCCCAATCTGCCGAGATCACCGAGGCTCCAGACTTTGGCGGCGCATACGTTGAAGGGCTGGCCGGTTTCCCCCAGTCGATCAACCCGGTACTGGCAAGTGATGACGCGAGTAACACGCTTGTCTCACTGCTGTTCGACGGTCTCACCAGAACCGACCCGCAAGGTCAAGTGATCCCGAACCTTGCCGAGACATGGGACATCGCACCAGATGCCCGTGAGTACACCTTTCACCTTCGTGATGGCGTACGTTGGCACGACGGCACGGCGTTTTCCGCCGACGATGTCATCTTCACCTACGGTGTCCTTCGCGATCCGTCGTATTCCGGGCCATACGGGGTGCAATGGCGAGACGTCAACGTCGAGAAATTGGACCGCTTGACGGTCCGGCTTTCGTTGCCCAAGGACAGTTTTGCGCCGTTCCTCGAATTCACCACGGTCGGGATACTCCCATCCCACATCCTTGGGACGGTGGGGGCCAGGGATTTGCCGGCGCACCGGTTCAATATCCAACCGGTGGGAACCGGTCCCTACAAGTTGAAGGAATTGACACCGGACCGGATAACCCTCGAGGCGAACACATCGCACACGCCGTCGCCGTGGCTGTCACGAATCATCTTCCGGATCTATCCCAACTACAAGACGATCCTCACGGCACTCGAACGTGACGAGGTCGAGGGTGCACCACTCGTCGAACCGGGCGACGTAGTCCGGTTGCAGCGTCGCAAGGACGTGACGATCTACGATGCACCGGAAAACACCGTCACGATGCTATTCATGAACACGGCAAACCCGGTCCTGTCCGACCGGCTTGTCCGTCAGGCCATCACAAGCGCGATTGATCGGGGGCGAGTGATCGAAGTTGCCCGCAATGGACACGCGCGCCGTGCCGATGGCCCGATTCTGCCGTCATCGTGGGCATATGACCCGAACGTCAAACGTCTCGAATACAACCTTGCGCGTGCGCGCGCCCTGCTGGATGAGGCTGGGTGGACGGCCGACCCTGCCGGAGGACCAGGGCGCCAGAAAGAGGGGAAACCCCTCCGCCTGGTGGTACTGACCAACGATCGTCCTGAGCGACTGGCCGTCGCCGGTGAGGTGCAGAGACAACTTGTGGCCATCGGGATAGATGTCGAGGTTCAGGCGACGGGTGCGGGCGGCTTGGTGCAGGATTTCCTGTTGCCGAGAAAGTTCGAAATTGCGGTTTACAGTTGGGATTTCAACGGGTTCGACCCCGATCCTTACTCGTTGTGGCATTCCACTCAGGTGGCGCCGGCGGGATTGAACATCAGCGGCTTCTCCAACCGCAAGGCAGACGAGGTTCTTGAACGAGGGCGTCGCTCGCTGGATCGAATGGAACGGCTCAAGGCGTATGCCGAGTTCCAAGCCATCTTCGCGGAGGAAGTGCCGGCGCTTCCCCTCTACTTGCCGACATATGAATACGCGATCAGCACGAAGATACGGGGCGTTCGCACTGGAATCGTTGCCAACCCGCCCGACCGGTTCCGGAACGTCACCGACTGGTTTGCGAAGACACGGCGCGAGATTGCCACGCGGCGGTCCTGAATGCACCCGGAAGATCCCGCATTGGTGAACGGTGAACCGTTGGACCACGCGCTCGTCCGAAGGCGCCTCGCGAACGGAACCGGGTTGGTGGGCCTGCCTCTGGTCTACCTGCCGGTTGTTGGGTCCACGAACGATCTGGCGGGTGAGATGGCACGCACCGGTGCCGCCCACGGCACGACTGTAGTGGCCGATGCCCAGACGGCGGGCCGTGGGCGTCGAGGCAAAGCGCCGTGGCAGTCGCCGCCCGGTGGATCGATCGCCATGTCCGTCATCCTGCGCCTGCCGTCGGTGGCACCCGAACGGTTAGGTCGGATCGCGATCGCGGTTGCCGTTGCTGTCGGCGACGCTATCACTTCGGCGACCGGACTGCGCACGGCGGTCAAGTGGCCGAACGACATCGTCACCGTGTCCTCTGGTGTTGACGGAACAGTTCGGAAGGTTGGTGGGATCCTGATTGAACCCGCGTTGGGGAACGACCCTGACGGGACGCCGGTGATGCGTCACGCCGTCGTCGGAATCGGAATCAACGCCAACGTACCGGTGTCCCGGTTTGGGGCTATGGGCCAGGCATCATTGGCGCCTGCATCGCTCTTGAGTGAACTCGGCGGTCCGGTGTCTCGGGAGGACCTGATAGTCGAGGCGTTGCGGGGATTGGATCAGGTCGGTGCAATGTGTTCAGATGCAGGGTGGATCGAAACGAGGCAACGGTACGAGGCCCGTCTCGCCTGGCGTGGACGGGCAGTCGTCTTGGGGTTTCCGGTTGAAGGATGCAACGCGGACCGACCACCTGTTTCCGGAGAGTTAGTTGGGATCGACGGGTCCGGTGCGATGATGATCCGTCACCAATCCGGGGCGCTTCACGGATCCCATGATGGTGAGGTCCGAGTGCGGATTTCTGACCTGGAAACGTAGTGAAATTGCCGGTCACGCCTTGACGAGGTTGCGCTCCAGCCACACCCAACCGCAATTGATCCCGAAGGTCACTCAGGCTTCACACCTCATCTTCGGGAGGTGCCGTCCCTCGTCGCGCCGGATAGCGTTCCTCGCTGAGCCGTGTAATCAATTCGGATGCCATCGCACGGGTCAATCCTTCAGTGGTCACCTGTCTTCCAAGTGCACGCGACATGCGGTCGATGGCATCGAGTTGGTTCTGGGTAGGTGGAGGGGCAGCTTCGGCAGTACGGCTTGCCGGCCGGGACGACGCGGTTGATGGATCGGGACTTGAGGGAGATGCTCCACCTGGCCGTCCCGTTCCGGCCGTCCGAGGCCTTGCAGACGGACGCCCGGGAGCCTGGGTTGGCATCGAGGCCAGAGGCACGGCCGGGAACGGACGGACCGGATCGGTCTGGTAGCCGCGCGGTTGCGGGTCAGGTGCTGGAATTGTGTCTGTACGGGGCGGGCCAAGAGGGGTGGACACTGGTGACCGAGGCGGGGCGGCGAGTTGGGTGACTGGTGGCGAAGCATCCGGCACTGAGTCGCCGAGTTCATCAAAGGCGGTCATGGCGACGTTGATCGCGTCACCCAGAGCGCGCGCCTTTGCCCGGGTTTCGGCAAGCCTGATCAGCGCCGATGCCATGGCGCGGGTGGTGTTTTCGGGGTCGGCATCGCCCAGGCCGGTGAATGTACCCCGTTCGGTAACGACCTCGGCGTGGCAGATGGCTGCGAACCCGTTTTGCGGGCCAGGTGCCTGCACCAACTGGGTTCTGATCTGGCGAAGACCAGCCTGGTGAGCGGCGTCTAGAAGGCCGGCGTACAGGACGTACTCCTTGCCGAGGCGCGTGATGATGAACTCTCGCTGCATGGCGGTTCCCCCTCCATAAGAATAGAACATATGTTTCAATCCAGCAAGCCAGTGCCTTGCGCGGCCGCGATGTGCGGCATTCACGGGTTTCGTATTGGTCGCAGATTCTCCACTACGCAGTACCGGTAGCCGCGATGATGGCGGAGTTGCACGCGTGTGGTTGGTATTATGTGCGAGAGCAGTTACAAAATGGCTACCATTTGGGCGAACGGGCGCCATAATGATGGGCAAGCATGCGCAGATCATGCTACACTCAAAAGGCGTGTCGCAGAAGAATGTCTGCGAACGCTCCTTCTGAGGAGAAGAAGCACGTGGGAAAGTCAGCAGCAACAGTGACCCAGCCATCTCCGCTTAGCCCCCGCGAACGTCAGTTGCTTTCCGCCCTTGCCGAAGGTTCCACCCGCGCCGAATTGGCGGTTGAGTGGGGCATCAGCGTCGGAACGATTCACAACCACATTCGCGTGATCCATGCCAAGTTGGCAGCCCGCACCACCGAACAGGCCCTCGCCAGCGCGCTTCGCAAGGGTTGGCTCTAAGCCCGATCTGTTCAATTCGGCGTGTAGAGCCCAGTCGGGCACGGTCAGCCGGACACGTTGAATAACGTACTCAAGATGCCCGGTAGCGTTTCGCTTCCGGGTATTTTCGTGTTTCGTTGCAGACTGCTCGTGACAACCTGACCTCGGCCATGTCAGGCATATACGCCGTGTGCACTTGCCGGGAGCAGATCCCGGATGCGGCGCATGATGATGTTGGCGAGTTCCTGATGATCGCGGAGGGTCTTGCCGTCTGACCCGAGCAGGTCTCGTGGGTTGAACGGTTCGCCACCGCGGATTGAGACCGTGGGGCGGAGTCGATTGAAGATCAGGTGACTTCCGTCAATCGCGACTGGCCAGACGGACGCGCCACCGCGCAGGGCCATCAAGCTGATCCCCGGTTGCGCCTGGAGCAGTCCGCGACCCTTGTTCCGGTGACCTTCAGGAAAAATGGTGAGCATCTGTCGCGCCGCGAGGCAAGCGAGTGCATCCCGGATTGCCTGGCGGTCGGCTTCTCCCCGCCGGACATAAATCGTTCCGTATCGGGCGCCAACGGCACCAAGGACTGGCCAACTTTCCACCTCAGACTTCGAGAAGAAGATTGGTGGTCGAGGCATGAAGGCACCGAGGAGCGGAATGTCGGCATAGGCGAGATGGCTGCTTGCCAGGATCAACGGGCCCTTGTCAGGTGTGGGGCATCGGTTGACGTCCTCCAGGACAATCCGTGACGCGGCCCGGAGGATCCCACCGACGGCGTACTTACTGAATACGAAGAACGGGTCCCCGTCGCGGAAGCCACGGGCTCTGGGGACGATGCCAGCCGGGACGTTGCCGGATTGGGATGGTGGCGCGCCTGGTGCAGTCCCCGTGGATGCAGGTTCGGAACTAGACATCGTTGGTCTCCAGCGCATTCGCGGAACGCAGGGTGCGTTGCACTACGTCAAGCGCGAAGGCAACCTCGGCATCGACCGTCAGGTTGTCAGTTTCTAGGTGGACGGCATCGTCTGCAGGGCGAAGTGGTGCGGTTACCCGACCGGTGTCCCGTGCGTCGCGTTCGATGATGCTTCGCAGGATATCGGCGACCACTGCCTCCTGACCTCGGGCGTGCAGTTCGTCGGCACGTCGGCGGGCGCGCGTTTCAGGAGTGGCAGTAACGTAGAACTTGACGTCGGCGTCCGGCAGAACAACCGTGCCAATGTCACGTCCGACCATGACGACACGGGCGCCCCGCGCCAAATGACGCAGTTGTTCGGTGACGGCGCTCCGCACGCCCGGCAAAGCCGAGGGGCGCGAGACGGTGCGGTCGATTTCTGGGGTCCGAAGTTCCCAGGTGACGTCCTCACCGTCGATGAGGATGGTGAACTGCCTCCCATCCTGGACGGTCGGTGGGATGATCTGGAGGTTCATCGAAGCGGCAACTGGGCCGAGGGTTGCGTCGTGATCAGGATCAAGTCCCCGCGTTATGGCGATCCACGTTACCGCGCGATAGACGATACCGCTATCGATGCAGATTGCCTGGAGGGCACTTGCCAGAGCGGCACCGAAAACCGATTTTCCGGCACCCGCCGGACCGTCGATGGCGATTGCAAGATGGGCTTTCACGATGGCCTTCGTTCACCCCACGCTGGTCGGCGATCCTGGGGTGCGGCGATGCTCCGGGTAGCCGATGGAGGACGGCGTCGCGATGTCGTTGCCTTGCCTCGCCGGGGCGCGGGATTAGTCGACACTGATTTGACTTCATTTGATGTGAGCGTGCGCCATTGTCCGACCGGTAGTGAACCGAGACGGACACCCCCGACGCGGACACGTACCAGGCTGACCACACTGAGTCCGACGGCTTCGCACATGCGACGGATCTGACGGTTCCTTCCCTCATGGAGGATGATGCGCAGACGGGTGTTGCGTCCCGTCGTCGCGATCACATCAACTTCGGCACCGGTCGACCGGTCGCCCGGACCGATCTCGAGTGGTGCGCGCAGGGTTTCCATCGTTTCGCGGGATGGTGTCCCATACACCTCGACGTCGTACTCCTTGGTACACCCGAACTTGGGGTGGGTGACGCGTTGCGCCCACTCGCCGTCGGTTGTAAACAGGAGCAACCCCTCACTCTCTTCGTCGAGACGACCGACGGGAAAGAGGCCCGGCGCAGGTGGAACGAGCTCCATCACCGTTGGCCGCCCGAACGGGTCTTCGACCGTCGAGAGGTACCCGCGGGGCTTGTTCAGCGCGAAGTATCGGACGACCGTGGTGACACTGATGGGCCGCCTATCCACGGTGATCTGGTGACGTACCGGGTCCGCACGTGTGCCGAGTTCCCGGACGGTAACCCCGTCGACCTGCACCCGACCAGCGGTAATCAGGGCCTCGGCATCACGGCGTGATGAGACACCTGCCCGTGCGAGGACCTGCTGCAAACGCGATGGGGGAGCGCCTTCGTCCGCAAATGGGTTCCTGCGGGGAGGGTTTCCAGACCCGGTGACGGTGTTCCCGCCAGGTGCACGCATCGATGAACTGGTGGGCCGAATGGCTTGCGGGGACGCGGTTGGCCCCGAGATTCCTGCCTGCCATTCTTCCGACCTGATCGCACCAGGTTGCGAGGCTCTTCGCGTACCCAGTGGCGGGGTGCTCGATCCGGGTCGGGAGGACACGGAGCGTGCGTTGCTTCCCGGATTACGCATGGTCACCTCAGGGGATTATAGGCGCGACCCCCCGCGTGTCCGGACCGTTCTTGCACCACGGCATCATTCGCAGGCGATACCATCGCCCGCGAGGAACGGGTTGAGAACAGATGGGTCAGGTTCGGCAGCGCGAATGGGGCGTGCAGGCGGATGGCGACACGGCCTTTCGGGGCCTAGACGATGCCGGTGGCGTGCGTCGTGCATTCGGGTCTGCAGAGATGAAGCGCCAGACTCGTGTGGTGGCATCTGCTCCCGGCAGGTGCGGTATTGTCGGAAATCCGACCGACATGTACGGAGGCACCGTGGTCTCCTGTACTGTCCCCATGCGCGCATTTGTCAGCATTGAACCGGCGTCCGAACTCATTCTCGAAGCTGACGACGGAGCGGTCGTGATCCGCGACGTGGCCGACCTCGCGCCAGCCTCAACCCACACGGATATCTTCCGGGCGGCGATACGCCATCTCGGGATCTGGCCCCTGGATGTTCACATGAAATGCTGGAGTGAACTTCCTTTCGGTGCCGGCATGTCTGGATCGACCGCCATGGTTGTCGCCACGGTCAAGGCGATCACCACCTACCTCGGACAGGCCCTCGGCGTCTACGAGACTGCTGAATTGGCGAGAGAGGTCGAGTTGCGGTCGTTGGGTGTGACCTGCGGATTTCAAGACCACTACATGGCTACGTTCGGTGGCCTCAACTCCATGGACTTCCGAGACAAGGCGTTCGACCGGTCGACTGAAGCAATGGTCTTCGCGACTGTCGAACCGTTGGCCACGTGGATGGGACACCTGCCCCGGTTGCCGTTGGTACTGGCCAACACGGGTGTCGTCCACCATTCGGGCGCAGTACACCGCCCGATCCGCGAGCGATGGCTTGAAGGCGACCCGGAAGTCCGGCAGGCGTACCTCCGGATCGGAGAGATCGCGCGTGAAGGCAAGCGGGCTTTGATCGAGGAATCCTGGGTGCGCCTTGGCGCGCTCATGAACGAGAACCACGCAATCCAACGGGCACTGGGTGGTTCGGGCCCTTCGAACGAGCATCTGATTGGCGCCGCCCTTGATGCCGGTGCCTACGGCGCGAAGCTGGCGGGTGCGGGCCACGGCGGGACGATCATTGCACTGCATCCGGACCCTGAACGCCTGGGGGAAGCACTTCTGGCAGCGGGGGCAAAGCGGTTGTTTACTCCGACCCCGGTGTCTGGTGTCCGTCTTGAACCGGACCTCGACTGATCGGCGAGGCACGCGTTAGCCACCTTTGGCCCCGTCCAGAGGGTAGGTGCCTGAAAGGGCGCGTATCCTTGGGTTCCGGGTTGATTGTGTCCGGGTGGGTCCGATGCGTGGGTCTTTCTGGCACGAACGTCATTCCGGGTGGTTGCATGTGACGCCACCCGGGTCGCAGGGGGGCAACGTCGGTGCGGGACGCGTGGCGTCATTTCCGGGCGGCCGTTGGGGAGTTCTACTTCGAACTTCCACGCATGATCGCCGTAAGCCTGATCTGGTTCATCCCGACCATTCCGGCATTGTGGGTGGCTTTCAGGGTGGTGACCTTTATCGGTGAGGACTCCGGTGCGGATGGCGATGCACTGATCCCGATGGTCGCGTTTGGCATCCAGGCCACCTTCTTCGGGTTCCTCTCGCTCGTCGCCGCCGGTCCAGCATTGGCGGGACTGCATTCGGCAGTTGCGCCGCTCGCGCGGGGCGACCTCTTTGAGATGGTCAGGTTCTGGCGTGGCGTCCGCACCCATTTCCGGCGGGCGTGGATCCTCGCAACCATCGATGTGTCCATCGGGGTCGTGCTGGTCCTCAATATCTGGTTCTATTGGACATCTGAGGTTCCTGGCATCTGGCTGCTTGCAATCCTCTTTGCCTACGGGCTCTTCGCATGGGGGTGCATCCAGCCTTACCTGTTTCCGCTACTGATCGAACTTGATCAGAAGGTGACGCTTGTCCTGCGGAATGCAGTATTCGTGGCGATGGACAACCTCGGGCTGACGCTCGGGATGTTCGCGATCAACGCGGTGCTGATCTCGATTGCAGCGCCGCTCGGCGCCATCCTTGTGCCGTTCGCGCTGCCTGCCATCCTCGCGAACATGCACTTGCGGGCGGTCGTGACGGTTATCGAACGCTATCGGGTGACGGGTCGGATCCTTCCCCGCGACGGTGAGAGTGTCGGTGAGGGATACCGCCCGACGGTTCCCCATGACGAAGCGCCGGTCAGACATGAGCGCGACGAGGATGATGCGCGTGGTCTTGGTGGCCGCCCCCGACGGCTGAATGGATAGGCGCCGTTCGATGTTGTCCGGGTGGTCGCGTCGCGGCCGGGAAGGTGGAGGCAGTGGCCTCGATAGATGTCATCGGCGCGGAAGTCTTTCTGGAGGGGCATGCCGCCCTTGCCGGGCTCTCCCTGAACATCGCTGACGGGGAAGCGGTCGCAATCCTCGGGCCGTCCGGGTGTGGCAAGACCACATTGCTCCGCGCCATTGCCGGTCTCCAACCACTGCACGGTGGGTCGATTGCCTATGACGGCGTCGACGTGACCCAAACCGAACCCGCCGAACGTGGCGTCGGGATGGTGTTCCAGAATTACGCCCTGTATCCACATATGCAGTCACAGGGAATCCTTGGTTTCTATTACAAGCTGAGGGGGCTGGATGCCGAGGTGGGTGACAGGGTACGGGGAGTCTGCGATGTCATGGGGGCAGATTTCGAGGGGTTGCTAAAGCGGAAACCGGGGGAGTTGTCCGGAGGCCAGCAGCAGCGGGTGGCAATCGGGCGATGCATCATCCGGGAACCGAGGGTCTTCCTTTTTGATGAGCCCCTTTCAAACCTCGATGCCCGGTTGCGTGCCCAGACACGGGTGGAGATCAAGCGTCTCCTACGCCGATTTGGTGTGACGGCGGTCTACGTGAGCCACGACCAAACCGAGGCGACGGCGATTGGTGACCGGATTGCGGTCATGCGAGACGGGAAGATCGAGCAGATCGGGCGATACCGAGACCTGCATGCGCACCCGTTGAATACCTTCGTAGCGACATTCCTGGGGACGCCGCCGATGAGCCTGATCCGCGGGGTGATCGAGGACGGGTTTATCCGACTGACCGGTCCTGGAAGCGAACCGGATGCAACGGCTCCGGCGCCGCTGGAAGACCAGCCGTGGCGAGACGCGGGCAGGACATCGGTCCCAGCGGGGATTGTCCGTGTACCGTTCGGTGTGCGTCCGGAGCTTCAAATGGGTACCGGGATCATTCTCGGGTGGCGTCCTGAAGCTGCCCGGCTGGTTCCGGCTGGTGATGGCGCGGTGCCGGCGTGGATCGTCGCGACAGAACCGGTGGTTGCCGACCGACAAATCCTGGTTACCTGCGCGGTCGCGATGCCCAATGAGGTTGGAACTGACGTATCTGTGGTGGTGCGCGCCCGCGCGCCCGCCACGGCTGACCTCAACCGGGGTGATCGGGTCCATCTAGGGTTCGATCCCGATGAGGCCCACGTCTTCGACAGCGACGGAACCCGGAGGGCCGCGGTGGTATACTCCACCTGAATAGCCAGTACTCTGGTGCCGCAAGCCACGACCGAACGTGAGCGGGGAGACCCGCTTTTCGTGTTTTCTGAGTTATTCG